>NZ_JBSWXD010000118.1:0-21409 GCF_056160425.1 Micromonospora sp. ABR4_055 | reverse complement strand
AGGGGGGGGGGGGGGTGGGGTGGGGGGGGGGGGGGGGGACGGGGAAGGGGGAGGGGGGTAGGGGGGGTGGGGGGGGAGGGGTGGGGGGCCCCCTGGGGGGTTCCCCCCCGCACCGTCGATCGGACTCGCTACCTGCCGGTCGTACTGCTCTGCCGGTCGTACTGCTCTGCCGGTCGGTTCAGACGTCGAACAGGTCCAGCATGTCGTCCGACATGTCGATGATCTCGCCGTCCGGCTTCTCGACGGTCACCGGCTCGCCGAAGTTGGCGTACCCGATGGTGATGGTGCCGGAGGTGGCCGACACGCTCTCCAGGTCGATGACCATCTCGACCAGCCGGCCCTCGGCGTCAAGCGTCGCGATGAAAGGCACCGCCTTGGCCGCGTCCCCCAGATCCGCCAGCATCTCCTCGTCGGCGCTCGGCGACTTGGTCATGTCGATCGTGCCGGTGATCTCGGTGTCGGTGGACCACTCGGCGTCGGCGACGCTGCCGATAATCTCGGCCGGGTCACCGGTCGGCATCATGCTGAAGCCGGCACCGGCAGGAAGCTTCGACGTGTCCGACTTCATCCACACGTCGGCGAGCTCGTCCATGTCCGTGCCGCCGAGCTGCATGTAGATGTCGGTGCCGAGCTGGCGAAGGACGATGCTCACCGTGTCGCCGTCGGCACCCATGTTGATCTCGATGTTCGACTTTTCGCCGGCCGGGTCGACGTCGCCGACGACCTCCATCAGTACGCCGTCGGCCTCGGTGCCCAGGCTCATGGTGAGCCGGGCGCTCTCCTCGGTGCTCTTCGCGGTGGCGGCGGCGATCGCCTCCGTGGCGTCACCCCGGTTGTCGGCCGCACCGGACTCGGCGCTGCTGTCGGTGGCGGGTGCGTCGGTGTCAGCCGCGCCGCCGCAGCCGGAGACCGCGAGCGAGAGCGCGGCGACGACGCCGATCCCGGCGTGCGTCAACCGTCGAATGTGCATGAAGATGTTCCGTCCCCTCGTGAATGACAGCCGGCGGGAGATTGCCATGACGGTGGCGCCTTCGACGTCGCCGTACCACTGCGGTAGGCGGTCCGCCGGCTGGTGCCGCGTCAGCCTACCGGTCGGCTCCGGTCCGGGGTGGACCGCTGCCGATCATTGCGCGGCCCGGTGCCGATCGGGTCACTCGGCGAGGGCGGCGACCATCGCGTCCGGCATCGGCACGATCTCGCCGTAGGTGGGGGCCTCGATGGTCTCGGCCCGGCCGAAGTTACCGAGGCGCAGCCAGATCGTCGGCACCTCGGGCATCTGCTGCTCGTCGCCGAGGGACAGGTCGGTGAGCCGGCGCTCGCGGTCGAGGGCGGCGGTGAACGGTACGGCGCGGATCATGTCACCAAGCTCACCGAGTTCGCCGAGTTCATCGAGGTCGGGCAGGGCCACAGAGGACCATCTGGTCAGGTCGACGGTGCCGGCGATCACGCTGTCCCTGGTCCACTCGGCTGCGGTGACGCCGCCGATCAGACCGGCCGCGCCGATCAGATCGCCCTTGGCCATCGTGTCGAAGGTGCCCCCGGGCGGGAGGTCCGCCCGATCGGTGTGGAACCAGACCCCGGCCCGCTCTCCGCTGCCGTTCATCAGGTAGAAGTCCTGTTCCAGCAGGATCATGGTGACCATCACCGTGGACCCGTCCTCCTGGAAGTAGGACTCGATCTTGATCCGTTGGTTCTCCGGGTCGATCTCGGCGTGTGCCTCGGTCGTCTCGCCGGACCGGCCGGACATGACGAACCGCACCCTGGCGGGCTGCTCCTGGGCCTTGCCGATCGCGGCGGCCAGCGCCTGCGTGGCGTCGCCCCGGTCCTCGGTCCGGTCGTCGGCCGAGCTGGCCGAGGCTGTGGCCGTCGGGTCCGGGTCGGTGGCGGGGCCCGACCGGCCGCACCCGGTGACGGCGAGGGCGAGGGAAACAACAAGCCCACCGACAATTGCAGTGGTCTGCCTCGTTTGTGGCATTGATGCCTTCCCAAACAGGAATGACTGATGAGCGGTAAACCTACTCGCCGCGACCCGCGTGCCGATCAGCTGGGCGAGACAGACGGTAAGGTCACCGCATGGCAGAGGTGCTGGACACCGCACAGGTGCAGGCCGCGCTCGCGGAGCTGACGGACTGGGTGGGCGACCCTGAGGCGATCGCCCGTACCGTCTCGTTGGCGACCTTTCCCGACGCGGTCGCCGTGGTGACCCGGGTGGCGATCACCGCCGAGGAGATGGACCACCACCCGGACATCGACATCCGGTGGCGGACCCTGACCTTCCGGTGCCGCACCCACTCGGCCGGCGGCACCACCGCCCTGGACATCGAGCTGGCCCGCCGCATCGACGAGATCGTCGCGGCGCAGGGTTGACGGGGGAGCGGACACGGTGACATTCCAGACCGGGAGAGGTACGCGGTGGGATTCCTGACCGGGGGAGGTACACGGTGAGATTCGAGGTCAGCAAGGTACTCGACGCGATCGAGCGCCGACTCAGCACCGACCCGGCGACCGCACGTGCCGTCGTGGACCTGGCCGAGGTCGTCCGGTACGTCGACTTCGACAACGGTCGGCCGGCCAATATGCTGCGCCTCGGGCAGCTGATCGACGCCCTCGGCCGCAGCGTCGCCGAGGAGAACGTCCCGGTGTACGTGGTCGTGCACCGCGGCCTGCTCTCCGACGCCGACCTGACCTCCAACGAGCGGATGGTCGCCCGCCGGTGGTCCGACGACGGCCTGGTGGAGGTGCTCGCCGACCCCGCCGACCGGCTTCTGGAGGTCGCCGAACTGCTCGGCCTGCCGGTGCTCAGCCGCCACCGGTTCGACGGCATGCGCGGGCGTTACCAGTGGCTCAGTCAGCCTGGCCGGCTGCTCGCCCCGCTGCCCGGCCACGGCGGCCCGGCGCTGACCGCCCGCGCCGGCGGCGGCAACACACCGGCGACCGCCGAGCCGTCGCCGGCCGGTGCGCAACTGCTGGCCCGACTGTGGAGCTGCCCCGACCCGGAATGCGCGCTGTTCGGCCGGATGCGGGTCGGCCGCCCCGGTGGGCAGCCGCCGCCGACGCTGCGTACCGGCCAGCCGACCTGTCCCCGGCACGGGGAACGACTCACCGAGGCGGGTGCCCGCCCACCGGCCGAGGTGCTGTCGATCCGCATCGACGGAATGGTCCGGCAGCGGTTCGTCGTCTCCGCCGACCACCCGATGGTGGTCGGCCGGGCACCCGAGCGCGGCGAAGGCATCATGCTCGGCCAGTGGCTCACCGAGGAGGCGCGGCGCTGGATCAGCCGCAGCCACGTCCGGTTCGAGCTGCACGGCAGGGACCTCGTCGTGCAGGACGTCAGCACCAACGGCACCGGCGTACGGCCGGGTGGCTCACCCGACGACGACGAACGCCGCACCATCAAACGCCAGGCCCGGCCGTTGCAGGCCACCGACGTCGTCGAGCTCTACCCGGGGGTGCACATCGCCCGGTCGAAGGTCTGGGCCACCGGTGGCGTGTCGAACCCGACGTCGGTGATGGCCGACGCGCCGACCATGGCGCTGCGGATGATGGACCGCTGACCCCGCGTTTCCTTCAGCCGAGATGGTCGGCCGGGGACGTCTGCAGCAACCAGGCCAGGGGCATCTTGGCGCTCTCCTGGTAGGTGCCGTGCGCGGCGAGCCGGTGCAGGGTGACGGTCTGCGCGCCGTCTCGGTCGACCACCCAGTACTGGGGGATGCCCGCCGAGGCGTACTCGCGGACTTTTGTCACCGCGTCGATGCCTTCCGAACCGGGCGAGACGATCTCGATCACGAGCACGATGTCTGCCACCGCTGACCAGACGCTCCTGGGCGGAGGCTTTTGCCAGACGCTGATGTCCGGGATCCTGCCCCCGTCGCCGTCTGGCCCGGGGATCCGGACCCCAGCCGCCTGAAGAACCTGCTCTGCCGGCCAACCCGCCATGATGAGCCAGGCGAACAGGCGGCTCGCGGTCATCGCGTGCGCAGAGTCGGGTGGGGGCATAACCGACAGGACCCCTTCAGGGCTGGTCTCGTAGCGGTGGCCGTTCGGATCGGCGGAGTTCATTGCGGCCGCGTCGTCGAGCGTGACAACGGCGGGCATGTGCATGCCGACGGCCTCAGCGCTCATGCGGCTCATTGTAATGGTCGGCGCCGTTGACGGGGCGGGGGCGCTCGACGACACCGGGGCGGGTCAGCGCGCTCTTGTAGACGGCGATCGCCACCATCCGGCCGTCCCGGCCACCGGCGACGACGGTGCCGATGAGCCCGACGACCTGCGACTGCTCCTGGTCGAGCCCGTAGCGGATGTCGGCGACCCGGACGATCATCGACTGGTCGGCGTACACCCAGTCGGCCTTGCCCAGGCGCAGCGTGTCGCCGACACGGAGCAACTCGTCACGCGACATCGTCACCATCCCCATGCCCATCGGCTTCGTCGTCGGGGGTCATCGGAGGCCACAGGCCGGCGAAATAGAGTACGGCCATCACCCGTCGGGCCTTTCCCGGATCGTGCCGGCGCAGCACCGCGAGTGCCTTCGTGAACGGCTCGCAGAGCGCGGCGGAATTGCACACTCGGCATTCGGCGAGCCGACTCGGCAGGTGGGTGCTGACGATCTCCCGGGCTCGCCGTACCACTGGATGATCCACTGACAGGTGGACGCTGTCCGGCAGCGGCGGGCGATTCGGCGTCGGATCATGATCCCTTTTCCCGCCGGGCGGGGTGCCGATCGAGGTGTAGCGGGCGAGGCGGGGTGTGCCGCCGATCCCGTCGTTGCGTAACACGTGATCTCCCTTGCCGTCGTCGAAGCGCCTGTGGTGATTTCCACCCTGGACTGTGCGACCCCGACACGGAATACTGAGTCCACCGATTGCCGTGCGTCAGTCATTCCAGCGCGTACCAATGGATTCCAATGGAGGCCAGGAGATGAGCGAACTTCAGGATCTGTTGCGCAGTGAGCGCCTCAAGCGCAACCTGACCCAGGCCCAGGTGGGTGAGGCCATCCGGGTCAGCAATTCCCTGATCGGCGCGTTCGAGACCGGCAAGTCGATCCGGTTGCCGGACACCGCCGTCGACCTCGACCGCATCTACGAGACTGGCGACCAGATCCAGCGGCTGTCCCGGACCGCCCGGGAGGACGCGCAGGCCCTGTGGCTGCGCTCCTGGCTGGAAAGTGAGCGCCGCGCGCTGGTGCTGCGCTCGTTCGAGCCGCTGGTGATCCCGGGGCTGCTGCAGACCGAGGCGTACGCCCGCGCCGTCCTCGCCGTCGGCACCCGCACCCGACGGCGGCTCGACGAGGCGCTCGCCGTTCGACTGGAACGCCAGTCGGCCACGCTGGCCCGCGACGAGGACATCCAGTTCACCGCGATCATCGCCGAGGCGGCGCTGCGCGTGACCGGTGCCTTCATGAAGGATCAGTTGGAGCACCTGGTCGACATCGGCCACCGCTCGGATGTGCAGATCCGGGTGCTCCCCGCCGACGTCGGCATGCACGTCGGGCTGGCCGGCGCGTTCGTCGTCGCCTGCCTCTCCAACGCCCGGCGGATCGGCTACCTCGACGACCATCTCGGTGGTCGGATCGTCACCGAGGCTCAGGACGTGCTCGACCTGGAACAGTCGTGGGATGCTGTGTCGGGACTGGCGCTCACCGTCAGCCAGAGCCGCGACCTGATGCTAAGGATGATCGATGAACGCGAGTGAGCCGATCTGGCGCAAGTCGAGCCGCAGCAGCCCGAACGGCGGCAACTGTGTGGAGGTCGCCGACAATCTGCCGGGCCGGGTGCTGGTGCGGGATTCGAAGGACCGGGCTGGTGGCACGTTGGCCTTCGCGCCGGCTGCCTGGTCCGCCTTCGTCGCCCACACCCCGTCAGCCGTACGCTGACCCACCCCCAACGCCGCCCCACCCGCCCTCGGGCATGTGCGCTCAGCCGACCGGCTCGCCCCCATCTCATCAGCGGGCGAGCCGGTCGGACACCATCGAGTGACCGGTGGCGGGACAATGCTGGTGTGGCAGCGTGGGCTGACGGCGCGCTGGCGGTGAGCCGAGCCCGCCGTCGTTATGATTCGTGGTAGTTGACGATGTGTTGGCCAGGATCGGGGACTGGGACGTGGACGAGTTCGGCAGGGCGGGGCGTGGCGCACCAAGCGGGTCGCGTTACGCCGACCAGCGTCCGTACGTGGTCAGCGAGAACCTGGACGATCTCCATGGCCCGGTCAGTGGGCAGGTCACGTTGAGTAGAAGTCTGGACTGGTCGGGGCGGGCGCAGTACGACCTGGCCAACCCTCGCAGGCTCGCCAGCATGTACGAGACAGTGCTCCGCGAAGCGACGACAGTGGATGACCTTATTCAATGGCTGGACGGCCCGACGCTGGTCCGCATCTGGCCTACGCTGGTCCTGCCTCCACAGGTCCGGCAGGTGTGGGAGTCCAAGCACCAGGTTCTCGCGCATGCGCGGCAGGCCGCCGCGTAGTGCCGCACGAGACTCACCCACTCCATCGACAACTGGCTGAAATCGGTCTGCGAGCGGGCGGACCCTTCGGCTTCGCGTTGGCCGGCGGCCATGCGGTGGCAGCGCATGGGATCCTCGATCGGCCGAGTGAAGACGTCGATCTCTTTTCCGACTGGCAGCGTCGCGCCGACTTTCCCCAAGCTGTTGACGTCCTCATCGCTGCCTACGAAGCCGAAGGATTCAACGTCACCGTCGATCTTCGGCTGGACACTTTCGCTCGACTGCACATCAGTCACGGCGATGCCCCGGGCGAGCAGCACCGCGTCGAACTTGTCGCGAACTGGCGCGCGCAACCGCCCGTTGAGATGCAGATCGGCCCGGTGCTCCACCCTGACGATGTGATGGCAGGCAAGATGGACGCGCTCTACAACCGCGCGGCAGCACGCGACTTCCTCGACATCGACGCTGCCGTAACACGTGGCCGGTACACCCATGACGAGCTCTGCGCACTTGCGACAGCCGCAGATGCTGGCTTCGACCAGCAGCTCTTCGCACAGATGCTCGGCTCGATCGCACGGTTCGATGACCAGGACTTCATCGACTACGGGCTCGACGCCAACGATGTGGCCGCATTGCGTGACCGGTTCAGCGCCTGGCAGGCTCGGATCCGGGCCCAGCTCTCCGGGGCCGCACCGCGATCTGAACGTGAGGATGATCGATGAAAACGAGTGAGCCGATCTGGCGCAAGTCGAGCCGCAGCAGCTCGAACGGCGGCGACTGCGTGGAGGTCGCCGACAACCTGCCGGGCCGGGTGCTGGTGCGCGATTCGAAGGACCGGGCCGGTGGCACGTTGGCCTTCGCGCCGGCCGCCTGGTCCGCCTTCGTCGCCCACACCCCGTCAGCCGTACGCTGACCACCGGGGCCGGCGTGCACCCGCCGGAGCTTCCGTCGACGCCGATCGGCCTGACGCCGGTCGACCGGTCGCACCGTGCGGTGCTCGGCAACCTGGGGCAGCTGTACCGGTACGACCTCGCCGAAGCGTACCGTCACCTGCCGAACGCGGACGGCACCTACAACAATCGCCGTCTCGATCGCTTTCTGGCCGGCGCGGATCCGGACACTCGGGCGTGGCTGATCACAGTGGCGGGAGGGCTTGGCGGATTCGTCATGGCGGGCCGGGTGGATCAGATCGCCTCGATCAATGACTTCTTCGTGGTCCGGCCGTTGCGGCGGACCGGCGTGGGACGTGTGGCCGCCGGCCGGGTCATTGCCGAATGGCCGGGCCGGTGGCGGATCGCCTTCCAGGCGTACAACCCTGGAGCACAGCTGTTCTGGCAGCGGGTGGCGACCGACGCGGTCGGACCGCACTGGCACCGGTCCGAGGCGCCGTCAGTACCGGGCGCACCTGCGGATATCTGCCTCAGCTTCGATACATCACCAACGACCGGGTGATGTTCGATCATGGCTGGGGGCGGTGAAGGTCACTGTTTCGGAGGGGGCGGACGTTATGCCAGCCTGGTCGACCGCCCGTACGTAGACCTCGTATGTCCCGCCTGGGGAAACGGCGAACGTGACGGTCCGTACGTCCGGCCCGGGGTTCGGGATTCCGAGGCCGACGCCGTTGACGTACGGGTAGTACCGAGAGATCGGGAAGTCGCCCGGCGTCGAGGCCGTCCACGACACCGTCGCAGAGGTCGGGCTGAGCGCGGTGACGGTCAGGTCGGACGGCGGGGACGGCGGCACCGACGGGACGGTGGTGAAGGCGCCCCGTGCCGACGGGGCCGAACGCGGCGTGCCGCCGGTGTATCGGACGACGACGAGGAAAACGTAGCTCGTGCCCGGCCTGAGCCCGACGAGCTGGACGCTGGTCGTCGACGGGTCGGTCCTCGCCCGGATCTGGATCGGCTGGGTCGGGGTGGCGGGTGGGACGATCAGGTCGTAACCGGCGATCCGTTCGACGGCGACCGCCGGTGGTTGCCAGGAGACCGTGGCGGTGGTGGCGGTGACGTCGGTCGCCACCGGCGGGCCGGGAACGATCTCGCTCGGCAGGGTCGTGATGTTCACTGGGGCCGAGGCGGGCCCACGGAGGCCACTGGTGTCCCGTGCGCGTACGAACAGGTCGTAGTTCGTAGCCGGGCGCAACCCTCCGATCGGCACGAAGACCCACGAGCTGGTCGTGGTGGCGACCAATTCGTCCGGGTAGATCCAGCCCAGCCGGCGGGCGTAGACCTCATATGCCGCGATTGGGTTGGTCCCTGCGGCGGCCGGCATCCACGCCAGGTCGACGGTGGTGGCGGAGAGGAACTGTGTGCCGGCGGCTTGTGGAGCACCGGGCGGGGTCACCGGCGCGCTTGCCTGTGCCGGCACCGGCCCGGAGATCACCAACGCGACGGCGAGCGCGACGCCGAGAAAATGCCTGTGTCCCACTCCGACATGCTGCGCCAGACAATTATATCTGTCAATCACTCGATGATGTTTCAGCTCGCGGTTGACGCCTCGGTCTCGACAGCTCCGGCCGGGAGTGGGTGACGGCGCCCCGATTCCCGGCGGTGGTGGTTGAACTCGACCACCCTCCACCTCGGTCACCTCACGTCGGCGAGCGGTCGCCGGGTCAGCACCCGGCGGACCAGGTTGTGGATCGTCGCCGCCATGTCGACTGCCATCGGCACCACGACCAGCTCCGTCACTCCAGGTAGGAAGGTTTCCATCCCGAGCCGGCGGGAGCTGAGCTGGTCTCCAGCCGGCGGCATCCGGAAACTGCTTCCGGCGTCACCGCGGCGCCGCCCCGGTGTTCCGTTGAGACGAGAATCGCGAGGATGCTAGAAGTCGAGCAGGGCGTCGGTCGTGATGTCGATCGGGAACGGAAGGTCGGAGGTCAGCCGCTGTCCGTCTGCGGCGACCGAATGTTCGACGTAGTGCTCGCCCTCCAGCCGGAACAGCCGCAGCGTGAGTGATTCGTACTCGACCATGTCGGGCTCGACGAGCAGGTACCAGCCGATTCGCGCGGCCGCGTAGAACTGCATCTTCTGTACGCGGTCGGTGGCGACACTGCTCGGCGAGGTGATCTCGCCGGCCAGGACGACCTCGTGTGCGTCGGCGACGCCACCGAGCCGCCCGACCTTTGCCACCACCAGGTCCGGGATCACGATCCGGTTGGCGGCCAGTCGTACGTTCACCGCCTCGTGCGCGCGCATACCCGCCGACCGCGCGGCCGGCCGGATCGCGGTCAGGAGGAGGAACGAGATGTCCTGATATGGCCTGTTCGGTGCGGGGCTCACCCACAGTCCTCCGTCGATCAACTCGATCCGGTTTCGGGTCTCCCCGAGCGCGAAGTACTCGGACTCGGTCCACGGCTCGGGGTGATCAAGTGCGGCAACGCTCATTGGCAGACTCACCTCCTTACGGATGCTGTCACAAGTCTCCCACCACTGCGTGCTGCAGCCCGGCGATCGTCGGCGAGCCGAGTAGTTCAGACTCAAGATGGCCATGCCCTGGTGATGCTCCTGGATACTTGGTTGGCGGGTCAGCTGTCGGTCGCGACCAGGTGGACGCAGTGTCGGGCTCTGCGGAGCGTGGTCGGGTCACCGGTGGCGGCGTACACGTCCAGAGCGGTGTCCGCGAACTTGATCGCGTGCGGATCGGTGGTGCGGGCAGCGACCTCGAACAGCTCGGCTGCCTGCTCCGCGTCGTGTACTGAGTCCGTACAGCTCACGGTGTCGCCGGCCGGGTCAGGCACTGGCCGGGGTTCGGCGGGGGAGTAGGCAGCGGTCACCGCTGCTGTCGCGGCCCAGGCCGCGGCGAGGCTCGGCTCCCAGAGCCGTTCGGGCAGCGCTGGCAGGGCGCGCAGGACGGCGTTCGGCGCGGTGGCCGCGTGCACCAGCATGACCGGGTTGGCGTACCCGTGGGTGGCGTGCCGGGCGACGGCGGCGGCGACGATCGCCGCCAGTCGGTCGGGAGCCGACCCGGCCGCGCTGCCCGGCTCCGCGCCCGAAGCGGCCGGTAGGTCGGGCACCGCGCCTGCTGTTGCGGGCCAGTCGGGCAGATCGGCGAGCTGTGCCAGTCGCGCCCGGATACCGTACCGCTGGTCCGGCACCCTCGGTACGGCGTCGAGCGCTGTCCGGGGGTCCGACGTCGGGTAGGCGCCCCTGCCGGGCGGGGCGAGTGGTTGCCAGCGGGCGGCCCAGTAGGCGAGCCCGTGGCCCAGTTCGGCGACCCGGGGTGCGGTTTCGGCGTCGATCAGCGCCCGGACGGCATGGCCGACCCGGATCACCCCGTGCGTGGCGCCGGCGGCGATCCCCGGCAGCAGCCGGGGCCACCATCGGGTCAGCACCTCCCGCCAGGGGGCGAGGGCCAGCTCCCGCTCGAAGTAGTCGAGCCAGTCGCCGGTGCGGACCGGGTCACCGAGCGGGTCGCGCCACTGCTGCGCCGCGATCGGGCTGACACCTCGGGGTCGAGGTTCGAGTCGGTCGGCGTACCCGTCCAACCACTTGTGGACGACGTCGCCGCGCCCATGCCGGGCCAGCGCCTCGGCGGCCATCGGCGCGTGGTTAGACAGCCAGCCGTCGCGCTCCGGCCCGGTCGCCAGAATCCGTTCGTACGCCTCGTCAAGCACTCCGTCCACCATGTTCCGCAGTCTGCAACTTCGATCGAACTTGAGGTCAAGCCAGGCGCCCGCGTCGTTGCGGTGGCTCTGGCTGCTGGGCGCCGGCAGTGCGAGACAGAAGGCCCTGGGGGAGGTAGACTGAATCATCATACGAGAAAGTGATTCAAGTCGGGAGGGGCGGCGGCAATGAGTACTGGTGCCCGGATCGAGCGTGCCCGGATCGCCGCTGGTCTGAGTCAGCGAGCTCTCGCCGAACGTTCAGGCGTCTCGCAGTCGACCCTGTCGCGCATCATCTCCGGCGACCGGGTGGCCAAGATGCCCGAGATCGTCACTATTGCCTGGGCCACCGGACACACCGTCGCTCAACTCACCGGGGCGGTGGCGGTGGCGGACCGCGTCCAGTTCGCGGCCAGGGCGACCGGTGGTTCGGACATGGAAGGGATGAGGCAGGCACTACTAGGGTTTCTGGAACTCGATGACTATCTTCACCAATATGCCATCCCGGCCGTCAGCGACATCGGTTCCGGGCGTGACACCTGAAGCACAGGGACGCGCGGCGGCCAGCCGTTTCCGCCTGGAGCACCACCTCGGGATTCAGCCGCTGGGTGATCTCGTCGCAGTCATTGAACAGGCCACCGGCGTCGATGTGGCGGTCCTTGACGCTGGACCCGACGAACACGGTCTGACCATGTGTGACCCGGCCCACGGCACTGTGTTCATCGGCGTCGCCCGGACCCGGCACCCGATGCGGCAGCGCAGCACGCTCGCCCACGAGCTCGGCCACGTGCAGTTCGGTGACTGGGCGGCAGACGGTGCCGGCAGCTGCGGCCAGCGGTCACCGGTCGAGGTCCGGGCCGATGCTTTCGCCCGGCACCTGCTGCTGCCGCTGGACGGTCTGCGGCAGTTCCTCGCGGACCTGCGGGTGACTGATCGGTCCGTGCTGTCTGCCGTCGTCCAGCGCTACCTGGTGTCTCCAGCCGTCGCCGCCATCGCCTTGGAGCAGGCCGGATACATCGACGCGGGCAGGAAAGCGGAGTGGATGGGAGTGACGACCCCCCAACTCGCTGTCCGCTTCGGATGGATCGACCAGTACAACGCGCTGCAGGCTGACTCGAACCGACGGCGGGCGCCACAACGACTACTGTCCCGCGCAATCGAGGGCTACGCGGCAGGTGTGCTCTCCGCCCAGGTCATCGCCAACCTGCGCGGCGTCGCCCTCGAAGCAGCCGAAGCGGAACTGGCCGAGGCTGGGATCGGACCGGCGGCCCAGCAGACGGTCTGGGCTGATCCGGCGGACCTGCCGGATGTCGGAGTCGATGTGACGGAGCTCGACGACTATCTCCGCGACGCGGGCGACGGTGAGGAGTGGGCCACGGAGACAGGGAAGCAATGAGCCCACGGCCGATCATCGATGCAGGCCCTGGTCTGAACTTCCTGTCGATCAACAAGGAACGGCTCCTCATCGGTGTCCTCGGGCCGTTGAGTGCCCCGGAGACGGTGCAGGACGAGGTGCTGCGCAAGGCGCGGGCGGACCCACGATTCCGTACGGCAGGCAGTGTGTGGCGCAAACTGACGCCACGGTGGATCCAGGTGCTGTCTGACGATGAAACGCCAGAACTTGCGGTGGCCGTACGCCGGATGACCCAGCAACCGATGCAGAAACGGATGCAACAGCCGAAAGATCTGGGCGAAATCATGGTGGTGGCGCACGCTGTCGTCGCAGCAGAAGCGGGCGCAGCGATGTCCGTGCTCATCGACGACGGAGCGGGAGCCCGGATCGCAGCCGCTGAAATCGGTCGGTTGCGACAACTCCATGCCGCCGGTCAGCCAGTCGGGTCGATCCGACTGGTCAGCACGCTGACGGTGCTGCAGCGGGCGGCCGGCACGCAACACATTCCGGACCGAGCCGCCATGCGTGACATCTACCAGCGCCTCCGTGGCTTGGACGACGGGCTGCAGCCGATCGAGGCGACGCCACTGCTGTCTCCTGGCCATTGGGCGTGACCGGCCTCGGTTGGCCGGCGCAGTGGGTGGAGGCTACCGCTCGACGTACGTGGCGAGGTTCGCCAGCGAGGAGGCGAGGCCGGCGGCGTGGTCCGCCGCGCTGATGCCGGCCGGTACGTCGTCGGCGCGGATGTCCACCCGGGTGCCGCCGTCGACCGCCGACACCTCCCAGGTCATGGTCATCGTGCCGGCGTACGCCGGATCGTCGGCGACGAAGTCGACGGCCTGCACGACCCGTACGCCCGGGACGAGGTCGACGAAGCGGGCCTCGACGATGTCGGAGTCGGCGGTGGCCTTGCCCGGTCCGGTCGTCGCGTCGGCGTAGGTCAGGACCAGCCGGTAGCCGCCACCGGGCCGGGCGTCGAACCGTTCGAACCGGCCGGTCATCCCCTGCGGCGGCAGCCATGCGGCGAGTGCCTCCGGGTCGACCAGGGCGGCGTAGACGCGCGCGACCGGGGCGGACATCACCCGGGCTGCCGAATCGGTACGGGTCACGGCGCGTCACCGGGACCGGCGATCAATCGTTGCGCTGACACCCGGCTAACCTACGTCGCGACGCGGCCTATCCGGGAGACGACGAACAGTGGCGAAGCTGGAACTCACCGTCGAAGAAGCGGCGCTGTGCGAGATCGTCGGCGTACGGGCGTTCCTGCGCGCCCGTGCGCAACTCGCGGACGGCGAGTTGACCGACGCCCGCTGGGATCCGACGACCGGGCACGCCCAGGGCCGACTGGACCCTGGTCGCGGGGGCACCGTGACGGCGGCGGTCACCACCGACCCCGACGGCCTCGTCGCCACGGTCGACGGTGCCTGCTCCTGCGGCGAGAGGTCCTGCGGCCACCCGTACGCGCTGGTGCTGCAGGCCGTCGTCGGTGCCGCGCCGACGGTCCCGCAGCAGCGGCAGGCACCGGACGCGCCGACGGCGGACTGGGAGAAGAGCCTGTCGGCGCTGGTCTCCGACGTCGCCCCGGTCGTCACCGCCGCGCCGGCCCGGGCCACCGTCGGCCTGCAGTTCGAGCTGGTCAAACCGGGCGCGGCCGGCGCCGGCGGGCCCGCCGGACGCATCGCGTTGCGTCCGGTCGTACCCGGCCAGACCGGCTGGGTCCGCTCCGGCATCAGCTGGTCGAACGTGCAGTATGCCGGCTATGGCCGGTCGCCCGAATCCCAACGGCACCGCCAGTTGCTCGGCGAGATCCTCACGCTATCGAGGTTGGACGAGGACCGGTACGGCTACTACAGCCACCCGACGACGATCTTCCTGGACGCGTTCGCGAGCCGGCGGATCTGGGACCTGTTGGCCGAGGCCGACGACGCCGGGCTGCCGCTGGTCCAGCCCGGCAAGTACGGCCGGCCGGTGGTCGTCGGCCGGCAACCGGCCCGGCTGTCGGTGCAGGTCGACCGCGCCGACGACGAGTTGATCGTGCAGCCGGTGCTGCTGGCCGACGGCGTACCCGTCGCCGCCGAGTTCTCTGTCTTCGTCGGCCGACCGGCGCACGGGATCGCCTGGTGGGCCGAGCGCGGCGGCGTCGAGCCGCAGCCCCGGGACCGGGTGCTGCGGCTGGCGCCCCTGTCCGGCGCGGTGTCGGCGGCGGCGGCGAAGGCCCTGGCCGGTCCCGCGATCCGCGTCCCGGCGGCCGACGAGGCACGGTTTCTCGAACGGTTCTACCCGGAGCTGCTCAAGCAGGTCGAGGTCGTCGCCGCCGGACCGGCGGTGCACCTGCCACCGGTGCTGCCTCCCACCCTGACCCTGGCCATGACACCGATGCCGGGACAGGCGTTGTCGATCCACTGGCAGTGGGTCCGCGCGGTCGGCGCGCACCGGCAGACCGAGCCGCTGTGGGCCACCGGTCCGCGCGGGCACGCCGACTCACGTGGGCACGCCGACCCCCGTGACGCCGTCGTCGACCAGGTCACCGAGGCGACGGCCAAAGCGGTACCGGAGGCGATCGAGTCGACTCCGAACGGCCCGCGACTCGCCGCCCTGACCACGCTCACCGGCGACGCCATGATCCGGTTCCTCAGCGAGGTCCTGCCCCGGCTCGCCGACCTCGACGGCGTCGAGGTGGTCGAATCGGCAGCGGAGCCTGTACCGGACTACCGGGAATCCGACGAGACGCCGGTCATTCGGTTCGCCGGCACCGACCATCCCGGCGAACACGACTGGTTCGACCTGTCAGTGCAGGTCAGCGTCGGCGGCGAACAGGTCATCTTCGATCAGCTGTTCACCGCGCTGGCGCAGGACCGGCAGTACCTCATCCTGCCCAGCGGCACGTACTTCAGCCTCGACCGCCCCGAGTTCGCCCAGCTCCGCGAGCTGATCGACGAATCGCGGGCACTGGAGGACCGGCCGCCGGGCGTGCTGCGCGTCGGCCGGTTCCAGGCCGGCCTCTGGGCCGAACTGGCCGAACTGGGGGAGATCACCGGCCAGGCCGCCGCCTGGCAGCGCGCGGTCCGCGAGCTGGCCACCGCCGGCGCCGCCGTCGACCACCAGGTTCCCTCGCAGGTACGGGCGGAGCTGCGCCCGTACCAGCTCGACGGGTTCCGCTGGCTCGCCGCCCTGCGGGAGCACCAGCTCGGCGGCATCCTCGCCGATGACATGGGTCTCGGTAAGACCCTGCAGACGCTGGCCCTGATCCGGCACGCCCGCGCCGACGTACCGTTCCTCGTCGTCGCCCCCGCCAGCGTCATCCACAACTGGGTCGCCGAGGCCGCGCGGTTCACCCCGGACCTGACCGTACGGGCGGTCACCCAGACCTCGGCACGGCGCGGCGTGGCTCTCGCCGAGGCGGCCACCGGGGCAGACATCGTCGTCACCTCGTACACGCTGCTGCGGCTGGAGTTCGACGACTACCAGGCGCTCGACTGGGCCGGGTTGATCCTCGACGAGGCCCAGTTCGTCAAGAACCACCAGTCGCAGAGCCACCGCTGCGCCAAGCAGCTGACCGCGCCGTTCAAGCTGGCCATCACCGGTACGCCGATGGAGAACAACCTGCTCGAACTCTGGGCGCTCTGCTCGATCACCGCCCCCGGGTTGTTCCCCCGGCTGGACCGGTTCACCGACTACTACCGCGGGCCGATCGAGCGGGACCGCGACGGTGACCGGCTCGCCCAGCTGCGCCGCCGCATCCGGCCGCTGATGTTGCGTCGCCGCAAGGCCGACGTCGCCGCCGACCTGCCGGAAAAGCAGGAACAGGTGCTGGAGCTCGACCTCGACCGCAAACATCGCCGGATCTACCAGGCCTATCTGCAGCGGGAACGGCAGAAGGTCCTCGGCCTGCTCGGGGACCTGGAGAAGAACCGGTTCGAGATCTTCCGGTCGTTGACGTTGCTGCGCCAGGCCAGTCTCGACGTCGCCCTGGTCGACCCGAGACACGAGGGTGTTCCGTCGACCAAACTGGACGTGCTGGCCGACCAGATCACCAACCTGGTCGCCGAAGGCCACCGTACGCTGGTGTTCAGTCAGTTCACCCGGTTCCTCGGCGCGGCGCGTGACCGGCTCGTCGGCGCCGGCGTCCGGTGCGGCTACCTCGACGGGTCGACGACCAACCGGGCCGCCGTGATCGCCGAGTTCAAGCGTGGCGACGCCGACGTCTTCCTGATCAGCCTCAAGGCGGGCGGGTTCGGCCTCAACCTGACCGAGGCCGACTACTGCATCCTGCTCGACCCGTGGTGGAACCCGGCGACCGAGGCCCAGGCCGTCGACCGCGTCCACCGGATCGGTCAGACGTCGAACGTCATGGTCTACCGGATGGTCGCCAAGGACACCATCGAAGAGAAGGTCATGGCGTTGAAGCAGCGCAAGGCCGAGCTGTTCAGCAGCGTGCTGGACGGGGGCGAGTTCGCCTCCGCGCAACTGTCCGCCGCCGACATCAGGGACCTGCTCGACCTGGACTGAGTCGACCGACCGGCCCGTGCGGTGAGCTGCGTCTGCCGGCACCGGCGTCCCGGCCGGCGGCGCCGTCGCGAACGTGCGCACCGCCGGTGCGCCGGGCCGCGTCAGAGGTACGCGACGCCGGTGAGCCGGGCCGCCTCGGCCCACATCCGCCGGCCGTTGCCCAGGTCGCGGGCCTGGGGGCTGGCCCGCACCTCGGTGACCGGGCCACGGATCTCCTGGAACCCGCGCGGCCCGAGGAACTGCCCACCCCGTACGCCGGGAGCGGTTGCCGCGTACAGCTGGGGTCGGGCCCCGGCCTCGACCGGGCTGACGACCAGTGACATGAGTCGGCTGGCGGCGCGCATCAGCCGGCCCCGGTCGGCCATCGCGCGCGGGGTGAGGTTGGTGCGGGTCATGCCGGGGTGGGCGAGCACGCTGACCACCGGCGACCCGGTGGCTCGCAGCCGCCGGTCCAGCTCCAGGCCGAGGATGGTGCCGACCAGCTTCGACAACGCGTACGCCCGGTTTCCGTTGTAGGACCGCTCCAACGTCAGGTCATTCAGGTCGAGATTGCGCCATCTGTGGACGATCGACGACACGGTGACCACCCTGGGTTCCTTGCCGGCGGTCAGCCGGTCCAGCAGCAGCCCGGTCAGCGCGTACGGCCCGAGTGCGTTGGTGCCCATCTGCAGGTCGAACCCGTCCACGGTCAGCGGCGGTCGCGGGCCGGTCAGCACCAGCCCGGCGTTGTTGACCAGCAGGTCGAGGCCACCGGTGAGGTCGGCGGCGAAGGCCCGGATCGACGCGAGTGACGCCAGGTCCAGTCGGCGTACCTCGACGTCGGCACCCGGCACCTCGCGCCGGATCGTGGCGGCCGCTTCCTCGCCGGCCGCCACGTTGCGTACCGCCAGCACCACGGCGGCCCCGTGCCGGGCCAGCTCCAGCGCGGTGACCCGCCCCACGCCGGAGTTCGCGCCGGTCACCACCGCGCGCCGACCGTGCTGGTCGGGGATCTGCTCTTCGGTCCAGTTCCGCATGTCCTGCATGACCGTCGACGCTAGGTAGCTGGACGCACCGTCGGAGAGACCTGGCCAACCTGGGACCACGGGACCTACCCTGCGGGGTGCGTCGACCGGCACACTCGACAGTGTGACGAGCACGGTCTACGCCCGCGAGCTGGCCGACTTCCTCCGAAACCGCCGCTCCCGGCTGCGGCCCGAGGAGATCGGGCTGGCACCCGGCCCGCGTCGGCGGGTCGCCGGCCTGCGCCGTGAGGAGCTGGCGCTGCTCGCCGGGGTGAGCACCGACTACTACCAGCGGCTGGAGCAGGGCCGCGACGTGCGCCCCTCCGACGACGTACTGACCGGCATCGCCCGCGCGCTCGCGCTCAACGCCGAGGAGACCCGCCACCTGCGCGCCCTGGCCCGCCGGGCACAGCAGCCACCGAAACCACGACGGCGTGCCCGCGAGACCGTTCCGGAGAGCACTTGCCGGCTGCTGCACAGCCTGCACACCCCGGCCGTGGTGGTCAGCCGGCACCTGGACCTGCTGGCCTGGAACGCCATGGCTGCCGCCCTCTACCCGGGTATCGGGCCGGCCAACGCGCTGATCGACATGTTCGACCATGCGCAGGCGCACGGCCGCTGTCCCGGCTGGGAGGAGACGGTGCTGGACTATCTGGGCTTCCTGCGGGCGGCGGTCGCCGCTGACCCGGAGCACCCACGCGCCCGGGAGATCGTCGGCACGCTCAGCATCCGCAGCGAGGAGTTCCGCCAGCTCTGGGCCCGCCACGAGGTGCGTGAGTCGGTCAGCGGCAGCAAGACGTTCCCGCATCCACTGGTCGGTGACCTGCGGCTGGACTGGGACGCCTTCACCCCGCCAGGACGCTCCGGCCCGATCCTGATCGTCTACACCGCCGCGCCGGGCAGCGCCGACGCTGAACGGCTGCAACTGCTCGGCGCGTACGCGAGCTGATGTCTTACTCGGTGACGGGTACCACCGGGTCGGGTCGGCGGCGGGCAAGCAGCAGCCGGCCGAGCGTTCCCAGGTGCGTACGCGGTTCAGGGCCTGCCACCCTCCCTGGCCCGTTCCCCAGTCCGCTCCCGATCCCGCGCTCGCTCCCGGGGGCGGGCCCGCAGGTGGGCGCGTTCGCCCTGCTGGCCGAAGAGGCTGAGGAACTCGACCGGCTCATCACCGACCGCGCCGAACCAGTGCGGCACCCTGGTGTCGAACTCCGCCGCCTCGCCGGGAGCCAGGATCAGATCGTGCTCACCGAGCAGGACACGCAGCCGCCCGTCGAGGACGTACAGCCATTCGTAGCCTTCGTGGGTCTTCAGCTCAGGCTCGCGGCGTGGGCTGCGTGTCGGGATGATCAGCTTGTACGCCTGGATACCGCCGGCCCGCTGGCTGAGCGGAAGAACGGTCATCCCGAAGCGGCTGACCGGCCGCAGGTGGATGCGTGGGTCGCCGGTCGGCGGCGCGTCGACCAGTTCGTCCAGGCTGACCCCGTGGGCGCGAGCGAGGGGTAGCAGCAGCTCCAGGGTGGGTCGGCGGGTGCCGGATTCCAGCCGGGACAGGGTGCTAACCGAGATGCCGGTGACTGCCGACAACTCGGCGAGGGTCGTCTCGCGCTGTTTGCGCAGCGCCCGCAGCCGGGGGCCGACCGAGTCGAGGGCATGGTCGAGGTCGTCGTCCATGCCACCCAGTTTGCCAGACCGGCAAGAGCATTTGCCGGTACGGTGGCCCGCCCGACGGCGCCCTGCCGGACATGCCCGGCACCGACCTTGTCGACCCGGTGCCCGGCGCAGGCATACTCGGTTGGTGACCACTACCAAACAGCCACGGTTGGAGATCGAGTACTGCACGCAGTGCCGCTGGATGCTGCGCGCCGCATGGACGGCTCAGGAGCTGCTCACCACATTCGCGCTGCGGCTCGGTGAGGTGGCGCTGGTGCCGGGCACCGGCGGAGTGTTCGAGGTCAGGCTGGACGGTGAGACGATCTGGTCGCGCGGGGAGAGCGGCTTCCCAGGAATCCCCGAGCTGAAAAGACTGGTACGGGACCGCATCGCGCCCGATCTCAGCCTCGGCCACACCGACCGGGCCCTGCCGCACGGGCTCTGATCCACCGCTCGGCTGTGCACCGTACGGCCATCGGTAGTCAACTCCTTGGATATCGACGTTGACCACAATACGCTGGTCACTTCGGTCAATCAGGGAGGTCGCCTTGCGTCGATCCGCCAGCCCGAACCGTACCGCGATCCACGGCCGAAACTGGATCGCAGCCGCAGCGCTGTCCACTGTGCTGGTGGTCGCTCCAGCCGCGGCCGCGCGGGCCGCGAACCTGCCCAACCTGCCCCAGTCCGCCGGCGGTTACGAGCTGACGTTCTCGCCGGCGTACGACTACGACGGCGACGGGTGCTATCCGGTAGCGGCGATCGCCCCCGACGGCACCCTCAACGGCGGCCTGAACACCACCGGGGCGGTCAACGGAAACTGCCGCGACCAGTCGGACCTCGACCGGACCCAGACGTACGCCAGGTCGAAGTGCAACAACGGCTGGTGCGCCATCGTGTACGCGAGTTACTTCGAGAAGGACCAGGTCCTGCAGGGCTGCTGCGGTCACCGGCACGACTGGGAGCACGTCGTCTCCTGGGTGAACCAGGCGTCGGACCGGGTCGACTACGTGTCCCGGACGGTGCACGGCGAAGTGCAGACCTATCCGCGGTCCTCGGTGCGGTTCGACGGCACACATCCGAAGATCGTGTACCACAAGGAAGGCGCCTTCGGCTCGCACAACTTCCGGCTGGCGAACAGCAACGACGACCCGCCGGAGAACCACTACGGTACCTGGCGGTACCCGCCGGTCGTCGACTGGAACGGCTGGCCCGGCACGGCGCTGCGGGACCGGTTGATGACGGCCGACTTCGGCTCCGCCAGCATCAAGATCACTGATCGGGACGACCGGTTCCGTAACCTTTTGAGCAGGTCGAAACCGGCAGGTATCCCCTTCGACCCCTGGGCCTGAATCCGAGGCTGATGCCACAGGTGCATCAAGATGTACCTGTGGCATCAGCCTCGCCCAGGTCGACCAACCCTCAGCGGGGCTGTACGACGGCTCTCAGACCGGCGCGGAATGATCCGCCGGGCATCGTCGTTGTGCATGGTCGCGCCACGCACTCCGGCCCGCAGCCGCCAGGCCCCGGCCAGGCGGCCCGGCGGGTGGGCCCGGTCGGGAATCGTCGACGGGTCGGCGTGGTTGTACATGGTCACGGCGCGCGGCAGCGCACCCGCACCCCCCATTCGGGGCGTGCCGGAGCCGCCCGCGAGCCGACGTCGCACGTCTGACATCCCGTACCACCCGGACGACCGTTTACCGCGCACCCGCCCGTGACAGGTGTGGTGTGCCCCCTCGGCAAACGGAAGGTGGACCCCCATGACCACGATCATCACCCGTACCCTGCGTACCAGCCTGCGCACCACCGCCCTCGG
>NZ_JBSWXD010000117.1:0-21556 GCF_056160425.1 Micromonospora sp. ABR4_055 | reverse complement strand
CCCTCTCTTGCCCCTCCCCCCATTCCTCCTCCCTCCTTCGTTTTCCTTCCTCTTCCTTCTTTCCCCCTCCCTCCCCCCCCCCGAGACCGGACCGTGCCGGGGTCGTCAGCTGGCCAGTCGCCAGCGGCCACCCCGGGAGACCAGCATGGTCAGTGCCTGGGGCATCAGTCCAGAGTGGTTGTCCGGAGTCATCCGGATCGGCCCGGACAGCCCGTCGAACTGGGTGGTTTCCAGCACCTCACGGATGGCCTCCCGGTCGACGTCGCCGTCGCCGGTCGACCTGGCCACCGCGTCGGCGATCAGCTGGACCGCGTCGGCCGCGAACGAAGAGAACCCGTAGTAGCTGCCGAACCTGGCCGTGTAGTCGCGGAACCACTGCTTGCGGGCTGCCTTCGCCGGGGTGTTGGCGATCACGTCGTCGATCACCATGGTCTGGGTGAAGACCAGATTGACGCCCTTGGTGCCGGTGGCCGAGCCACCGGACAGGAACAGGTCCCCGGCAGCGGCGGCGTCGAAGAACAGGGGGCCCGGGTAGTCGGCCTGCGCGGCGCTGTCCGCCGCCAGCGCCGCCTGCTCGGCCGAGGTCCAGACCAGCAGCGCGCCCGGATTCTCGCCGGTCACCGGCTGCGCCAGGGTGGCGACGGCCTGGCTCACGTCGGTGTCCGTGGTACGCACCTGCTCGGTGCCGACCAGGTTGATACCAAGCTTGTCCAGTTCGGCGGTGATCACCCGCAGACCGTCCCGGCCGTACTCGTCGTCGGTGTGCAGCAGACTGGCCCGCCTGATGTTGCGGCGGCGCAGCTCGTTGGCGACTGCGGCGGCGCTGTCCGCCGCGTTTGGGCCGAGCTTGAACAGATAGCGACGCTCAGTGACCGGGGTGGCGACCGCGGTGGCCGGGGCCAGCGAGATCGTCGGCACCCGCTTGTCGTTGATCGTCCGGGCGGCGCCGACCGCGCAGTCACTGCAACTGCCCATGACGATCGCGGTCACCGCGGAGTCGCCGGTGAAGTCGCCGATGTTGCGCAGCGACTCGCTCGGGTCGGAACGGTTGTCCCGGACGTCCAGCCGGATCGTCCGGTTGCCCAGCAGACCCGATTCGTTGATCTGCTCGACCTTCAGCTCGAGGGCTCGTTGGAAGCCCTTGCCGACGGTCGCGGCGGCACCGGACAGTTCCAGGTCGGCGGCGATGACGATCTCGCCGCCGTCCTCGGCGGCCGAGTCGCTGGCGAACTGGCAGCCGGTGAGCGAAGAGGCCAGCAATGTGGATGCGAGCGCCGTGAGTAGGGCGGAACGGGTGGGCCTCAAGTCAGTCCTCCAGGTACGCGGCGGATGCGCACCCGGTCGGTGGGCGGCGGCGCGGCTGAGCACGTCCTCAGTAGAAGTCGCGCCGGCGGCATGCCGTACGGTGTGCGCGGAGCCTGCAAACTTGGGAAACCATGCCAATGGGCGGCGTTCTGGTCAAGCGCGCCGGTCGGGGCGTTTCCGGGACTGTCGTCCCACATGTTGGCAACGAGTACATGTTGCGAGCGTTGACTTTGGCGGGACAACTGACGGTGGAAGTTCTATCCGCGCTGATCAGGGCGGTGTGATGAAGATACTCTCCGGTAGTACTAGGGTGATTACAGGTCGTCCGACCGATTCCTGCCCCACTGAGGCTTCCCAAGCGGGTCCACTTCTGATGAAATCGCGGCCGTGCCGCATGCGGCGCTCACCGCTGCAGCAGGCATCGGTCGGCAGTCCGCGTGTGGAGATAGCGACGGAGGCGATGTCGTGAGGACCGGACCGACGACCCTGCCCGACAACGGCCCGCGGAAGCGCCGCGCGCCATTGCGTTGGGTGCCGCGACTGAGGGATGCGCGGATCAGGTCCAAACTGGCCCTGATCCTGGTCGTTCCGCTGGCCGCGGTCGCCGCTCTGGCCACGGTACGGCTGGTCGACGTGGGACAGGGCGCAATCGACGCACGGATGGTGCGGTCGATGGCCGAACTCTCCGTCGACGTCTCGGCCCTGGCTCAGGACGTCCACAAGGAGCGGATGGCTGCGGTGACCTTCCTCGCCGCCCGCGACGCCGACGCCGAGGCCTACAACATCAGGGTGCGCAGCACCGACGAGCGGATCGCGGCGTACGCCGCCGAACGCGACCGGGTCGGGAACGTGCCGGAGGCGGTCGAGCGGCAGCTGGTCGCCATCGACGACCACCTGGACACCTTGAACGCCACCCGTCAGGAGGTGCTCGACCGGCGGCAGATGCCGGTGCCGGAGGCGGTGCTGCGGTACGGCGTCATCCTGTCTGACCTGGCCTCCTACGGTGAGGTGCTCGGTCAGGTCTCCGGCGACGGCGAGGTGCCGGACAGTCTGCGTGCCGTCTCCGCCTTCGCCCGGGCCAAGCTGGCCACGGCCGAGGAGGAGGCGATCGTCTTCGCGGCGCTGTCCACCGGCCGGCTGGACGAGGAGCAGTTCTCGTCGTACCTGGCGACGTTGACCAGCCAGCAGGAGGCTCTGCTGTCGTTCTCGCTGGCTGCGTCGCCGTGGGAGCAGGAGCTGGTCGACAGCAGCGTCACCGGTGACGCCGTCTTCCTAGCCGACCGGGTCGCCACCGAGATCACCCGCTCGGTCGGCCAGCAGGCTCCGCTGAGCGCGGCGGAGGCCGCCCGGGCCATGGGCGCGGTCAACGACCTGATGCGGTGGGCAGAGATCCAGCTGGAGAGCCGGCTGCTCGAACGGGCCACCCAGGTCAGCACCAACGTCACCCGGCAGGCGATCATCGAGTCGATCGCGGTCCTGATCGCCCTGGTGCTGGCAATCGCCCTCGCGGTGGTCCTGGCCCGCTCGTTGAACGACTCGCTGCGACGGCTGCGGGAAGGCGCCATGTCGGTGGCCAGCCGGGACCTGCCGGAGGCGGTGGCCAAGCTCCGCGACGTCAACGACCTCAACGACCGGGGTCCGGAGGAGATTGTCCGCAACCTACGTGACCCGATCCGCCTGCCCAACCGCGACGAGGTCGGCCAGGTCGGACAGGCGTTCAACGTGGTGCACCGGGAGGCGGTCCGGATCGCGGCCGAGCAGGCGGCACTGCGGGCGAGCGTGTCGGCGATGTTCCTCTCCCTGGCCCGTCGGAGCCAGACGCTGGTCGACCGGATGATCGGCGAGCTTGACGCGATCGAGCGCGGCGAGGAGGACCCGAAGCGGCTCGCCCAGCTGTTCCAGCTCGACCACCTCGCCACCCGGATGCGCCGCAACGACGAGAACCTGCTGGTCCTGGCCGGTGCCGACTCGACGGCGCCACGCCGCGAGGACGCGTTGCTGGTTGACGCGATGCGGGCCGCGCAGTCCGAGGTCGAGCTCTACAACCGGATCGAGTTCGGCA
Organism: Micromonospora sp. ABR4_055; assembly: GCF_056160425.1. Taxonomy (NCBI): domain Bacteria; kingdom Bacillati; phylum Actinomycetota; class Actinomycetes; order Micromonosporales; family Micromonosporaceae; genus Micromonospora; species Micromonospora sp. ABR4_055. Next base: position 18,189 of record NZ_JBSWXD010000117.1, on the reverse strand, counting down.
CCGTCGACACTGACATCCTGATCTCCGCGCATGCGGTCAACGACGTGGTACGTCTCGTCGCCGAGTTGCTCGACAACGCGACCCGGTTCTCGCCGCCGACCACGACTGTCGTCGCCGACGCTCGGCGGCTGCGCGACTACGTGCTGGTCCAGGTGGAGGACCGCGGCCTGGGTCTGTCCGAGGAGCAGTTGGACAATCTCAACCGCAGGCTCGCCGAGTCGTCCGCGGTCGACGTCTCAGCCTTCCGGCTGATGGGTCTCGCCGTGGTCAGCCGGCTGGCCGGCCGGTACGGCATCCGGGTCGAGCTGCGGCCCAACCCGGAGGGCGGCACCATCGCCCAGGCCACGCTGCCGAGCAGCATCCTGGTACTGCCGCAGCGCACCCGGGAGCCGGTGGTGACGCGGGGACGCCCGGCCATGGCGGCCGAGCCGATCTCCGCCGCGCCCACGTCGGGCGGGACCTGGTCGCCGATCTCGAGTCCGCCGGCTGCGGCGCCCGGCCGTACGGCGACCCTCACCGACCAGTGGCAGAACGCCCGGTCGTCACAGTGGAACGCGGTGGCCGGTGCTCCTACCGCCGCCTTCCCGGTGACCACCGGTGGGCAGTCGACGCCGGTCTCCGCCGCCCCGATCTCAGCGTCGCCGATGTCCGGCTCTCCGATGTCCGGCTCTCCGATGTCCGGCTCTCCGATGTCCGGGCCGCCAGCGGCTCCGGCCGTCGGCCCGGCCGCGCCGACGTACAACCCGGGGCTGCCGGCGTACCGTCCGGCGGCATCCGCCGCCCCGCCCGCCGCGGCACCGCCGGTGGCCAACGTCGGTACGCCGACGGTGGCCTACCCGACGGTGCGACCGACGGGTACCGTCGGCTACCCGGACCAGTCGGTCATCCCGGCCACCATGCACCCGATGGCGCCGGCGGTACGCACCGGCGGCCAGCTGCCGCATGGCCCGATGGCTGGCGGCTCCGCCGGCGGCGGAGCGCCCGCAGCGGCCGCCAACTCCGCAGCGGCCGCCAAGCCCGGTGCCCGGCCCGAGGACGCCGCCGAGATGCCCATCTTCCGGGAGATGGAGGCGGTCTGGTTCCGGTCACACGGCTCGGCCGAGACCACCGTCCTGCCGCTGCCGACCGCCGGTCGTCCGCCTGCTGCCGGTGCGCCCGCACCGGCGTACCCGCCGGCACCCGCTCCGACCAGGACACCGCTGCCGGCCCGCAACCCGGGACAGTCGACTCCACAGCCGACGGCGTACTCTGCCCCGGTGCAGCCGAACGCCGCACCACCACCCCCGGCCGCGCCACCGGCGCCCGCACCGTCCACTCCGGCCGGCGCGGCGACGTCGGCGCTGGGTGCCATCCCCCGGCAACGGACGGGCGACTCCGGCAGTTGGCGTACCGCCGCTGACGAGGGCTGGGCCCGGGCCAGCCAGGCAGCTGAGCCGGCGACCGCCGGCACCACCCGCTCTGGTCTGCCGAAGCGCCAGCCCCAGGCACAGCTGGTGCCGGGTGGCGTGGAGGCAAAGCAGGGCCGCGAGCCGACCCGGCGGACCCCGGACGAGGTCCGTGGCCTGCTGTCGGCATATCACCGTGGCGTGCAACGCGGCCGGACCGTCGGCAGCGAGCAGTACCGCGCCACCTCAACCAAGGAGACCAGCGAATGAACAGGCCAGCAGCTATTCAGGACATGGGTTGGCTGCTCAGCAACTTTGCCGACAGCGTGGCGGGGATCGCCCACGTCGTGGCTGTCTCGGCAGACGGACTGCTGCTCGCCTCCTCGCGTGACCTGCCGGCGGACCGGGCCGACCAGTTGGCGGCGATCACCTCCGGTGTGGTCAGCCTCACTGACGGGGCGTCGCGGATGTTCAGCGCGGGCGGGGTGCTGCAGACGGTGATCGAGATGGACAGCGGGTACCTGTTCCTGATGTCCATCAGTGACGGATCGTCGATGGCGGTGCTCGCCGCCCGTAGCTGCGACGTCGGTCAGGTCGGGTACGAGATGGCATTGCTGGTCGAGCGGGTCGGAGCCGCGCTGGTCCCGGCACCACGGGAGGCCGTGGGCGGCCGACCCTGATCCGAGGCTGAAGTTCCGCAGCGACACAAGGGACCGTCACCGATGACGTGCCAGCAGACCCACGAGGAGGTGACCGCTCAATGGGCCAACCACGACAGGACCCGCGCGGAGCGCTGGTCCGTCCCTATGCGGTCACCCGCGGGCGTACCGAGCCACGGCAGCACATCGCGCTGGAAGCGGTGCTGGTGGCCTCGGCGGCAGCGGTCACCGAGTCTCGTTTCGCCGGGCACGACAAGCATCGAATCGCAACGATCTGCGACAACCGTGCCCAGTCACTGGCGGAGATCGCCGCGTACACCCGGCTTCCACTGGGCGTCGCACGGGTCCTCGTCGCCGACATGGTCGCCGACGGCCTGCTGGCGTTGCACAGCACCGCTCCGACCGAAACAGAGGGCTACGAGGAGCGGATGGAACTTCTTGAGAGGGTGCTAAGTGGACTTCGCAGGCTATGACCGTCCCGGTTTCCGCCAGGACAAGGGGATCACCTCGGCGAAGATCGTCATCGCCGGTGGATTCGGGGTCGGCAAGACCACCATGGTCGGCGCGGTCTCCGAGATCACGCCGCTGACCACCGAGGCGCTGATGACCTCGGCCGGTGTCGGCATCGACGATCCGTCAAAGGTCCCCGGCAAGGAGACCACCACGGTGGCGATGGACTTCGGCCGGATCACCATGGCCGACGACCTGATCCTCTACCTGTTCGGCACACCCGGACAGACCCGGTTCTGGTTCATGTGGGACGAGATCATCCGCGGTGCGGTCGGTGCCGCGGTCCTGGTGGACACCCGCCGGATCACCGACGCCTTCGCCCCGCTGGACTACTTCGAGAACCGGCAGCTGCCGTACCTCGTGGCGTTGAACTGCTTCGACGGCGCGGCACAGTACGAGCCGGAGGAGGTGCGGGAGGCGCTGGCCATCGCGCCGCACGTGCCGCTGGTGATGTGCGACGCCCGCAGCCGGGACTCGACGAAGAATGTCTTGGTCAATGTCGTCGAACACGCCATGGCGACGCTGCGCGCCGAGCACGGCCGGGGGTATCCGACCCCGGTCGGCTGACCTGTACGGCAACGGCCGGCGGCGCAGCGCGCCGCCGGCCGGCGCGGCCTCCGCCGGTCGGCAGTTTCCGCTGTCGGCCGGCTCGGCTGCCTCAGTCGATCGGCAGCCGATAGCCGCGTTTGACCACGGTCTGGACCACCCCGGGCGCGCCCAGCCCGGCCCGGAGCCGGGCCACCGCCATCTCGACGGCGTGCTCGTCGGCACCTCGGGGCAGGGTGCGCAGCAGCGCGGCCCGGGACAGCACCCGTCCCGGGGTCTGCGCCAACGCACGCAGCACCGCCATCGGCGCCGGCGCCAACGGACGCAGCTCACCGTCGATGACTGCGGCGTGTCCGCGCAGGGTGAGCAGGTGTCCGCCGACCTTCAGGTTGACCGCCCGGCGGGGCAGTTCGTCGACGATCGTCCGGACCAGCGCCCCGAGCCGGGCGCGAGCCGGTGCGGTCACCGGCACTCCGTGCCGGCGCAGCGGCGCCGCGGTGACCGGCCCGACGCAGGCGGCCAGCACGTCGGTCCGCATCGCCTCGAGCACCGCGTCGGCGTTTGGCCCGGCGGCGCGCAGCAGCGCTCCGACCGCTGGCGCGGAGGTGAAGGTGACCGCGTCGACGAGCCGGCTGGCGACCAGATCGACCAGCCGGTGCAGCGGTGCCGGGTCGGACGGTGGTGCCCACCGGTACACCGGCACCTCGATCACGGTGGCGCCGGCCGCCTCGAGCGCCGCCGAACACTCCGGTTGCCGTTCCCCGTGTAGCTGCATCGCGATCACCTGACCGGCCACGCCGCGGGCCCGCAGATGGTCGGTCACTTCGTCACAGCTCTCCGACGCGGGCGACCACTGGTCGTGCAGGCCGGCGGCGCGGATCGCGCCCCGGGCCTTGGGACCGCGGGCCACGATGTAGGCGCCGCCGAGCACCGCCCGCAGCGGCTCGGCCAAGCCCCACCCTTCCGCGGCCTCCAGCCAGCCACGCATGCCGATGCCGGTGTTGGCGATCAGCACGTCCGGCGGACTGTCCAGGCAGGCCCGGGTGGACGCGCGCAGCTCGGTGTCGTCGGCGAGTGGCACGATCCGCAGCGCCGGGGCGAGCACCACCCGGGCACCCCGCCGCTCCAGCAACGCGGCCAACTCGTCGCGCCGCCGGTCGGCGGTGACCCCGATGGTGAACCCGGACAGCTCGTCGGACATCACTGGTCCTGCCGCCGGCCGAGCACCTCGATCAGCCCGTCTCGACAGCGCACCCGGTAGGTCGGCACGGCGACGCCCGGCAGGTCCAGACACTCGCCGGTACGCAGGTCGTAGACCTGCTTGTGCAGTGGTGACGCCACGGTCGGGAGGTCCCCTCGGGTGCCGACGATGCCCCGGGACATGACGTGGGCACCGGCCACCGGGTCCTGGTTGCCGATCGCGTACAACGTCCCGTCGTAGGTCCGGAAGACTGCCACCTGCTCGCCGTCGACCAGTGCGGCCACGCCCCGCTCCGGCTCCACTCGGGAGTAGGGGCACACCGGTGTCCATCGGGCGGTGACGTTGACTGTCTGCACACTCATCGGCGTACCTCCAGGGTTGTCGGGAGACCGAGCGCGACGGGCCGGCGCTCGCCCAGGGCCGGCACCGGCTGGCCCCGCTCGACCTCGAAGGTGATCGACGGGTCCGGGGTGTCGGGCGCGTTGACGAAGGAGGCGAAGCGGCCCAGCCGCTCCGGGTCGTCGATCGTGTCCCGCCACTCGTCCGAGTAGGACTCGACGTGCCGGGCCATCGCCTCGTCCAGCTCGGCCGCCAGCCCGAGCGAGTCGTCGACGATCACCGATCGCAGGTGGTCCAGGCCGCCGTCCATGGCCTCGATCCAGGCTGCGGTGCGTTGCAGCCGGTCGGCGGTGCGGATGTAGAACATCAGGAACCGGTCGATGGTGCGGACGAGGTCGTCGGTGGACAGATCGCTGGCGAACAGGTCGGCGTGCCGGGGCCGGAAACCGCCGTTGCCGCCGACGTAGAGGTTCCAGCCGACGTCGGTCGCGATGATGCCGAAGTCCTTGCTGCGGGCCTCGGCGCACTCCCGGGCGCAGCCGGAGACCGCAGACTTGATCTTGTGGGGGGCACGCAGACCCCGGTAACGCAGCTCCAGGGCGACCGCCAGGCCGACCGAGTCCTGCACCCCGTAGCGGCACCAGGTGGAGCCGACACAGGACTTCACCGTCCGCAGCGCCTTGCCGTAGGCGTGGCCGGACTCGAAGCCGGCGTCGACCAGCCGCCGCCAGATCTTCGGCAACTGCTCCACCCGGGCGCCGAACAGGTCGATCCGCTGCCCGCCGGTGATCTTGGTGTAGAGGTTGAAGTCCCGGGCTACCTCGCCGATGACGATCAGCTTCTCCGGGGTGATCTCCCCACCGGGGATCCGCGGCACCACCGAGTAGGTGCCGTCGCGCTGGATGTTGGCCAGGAAGTGGTCGTTGGTGTCCTGCAGGGTGGCCTGTTCGCCGTCGAGCACGTAGCCGTTGCCCAGCGAGGCGAGGATCGAGGCGACCACCGGCTTGCAGATGTCGCAGCCCCGCCCCCGCCCGTGTTCGGCGACCAGCTGGGAGAAGGTCCGGATGCCGCGTACCCGGACGATGTCGAACAGCTCCTGGCGGCTGTGGTCGAAGTGTTCGCACAGTGCGGTCGACTGGGCCACCCCGGCGACGGACAGCAACTGCTTGAGCATCGGTACGCAGGACCCGCAGCTGGTGCCGGCCCGGGTGCACGCCTTGATCCCGGCGACGTCGGTGCAACCGTCGCCGATCGCGCCGAGGATCTGATCCTTGGTGACCGCGTTGCAGGAGCAGACCTGGGCGCTGCCGGGCAGCGTGTCGATGCCGGCGCCGCCAGCGGCCCCGTCGGAGCCGGCCGGGGCGAGCAGCGCCAGCGGCGGGCCCGGCAGCGGCCCGCCGACGCTGGCCCGCAGCGTCGGGTACGCCGTCGCGTCGCCGACCAGCACCCCGCCGAGCAGGGTCCGCGCGTCGTCGGAGAGCACCAGCTTGGCGTAGACGCGGGTGGCCGGGTCGGTGAAGGTGACGTCCAGGCAGTCGGGGGTGGCACCGTGCGCGTCGCCGAACGACGCCACGTCCACCCCGAGCAGTTTGAGCTTCGTGGAGGTGTCCGCGCCGGGGAAGGCGGCGGTGCCGCCGAGCAGCCGGTCGGCGACCACCTCGGCCATCGCGTAGCCGGGGGCGACCAGGCCGTAGCAGCGGCCCGGTTCGCCGTCGACGCTGACCGCGGCGCATTCACCGACCGCCCAGATGTGCGGGTCGCTGGTCCGGCAGGTGGCGTCGACGGTCACCCCGCCGCGTTCGCCGACGGCCAGCCCGGCGGCGCGGGCCAGGTCGTCGCGGGGCCGGATGCCGGCGGCCACCACCACCAGGTCGGACCGCAGTTCGGTGCCGTCGGTGAGGGCCACGCCGTGCGGCGTACCGTCCGGTCCGGTGCGGATCGCCGACGTCGCGGTCCCCAGGTGTACCTCGACGCCGAGGTCCTCGACGTAGCGGCGCAGCATCGCCCCGCCGGCCTCGTCGATCTGGACCGGCATCAGCCGGGGCGCGAACTCCACCACGTGGGTACGCAGACCGAGCAGCCGCAGTGCGTTGGCGGCCTCCAGGCCGAGCAGTCCGCCGCCGATCACCGTGCCGACCCGCCGGCCGGCGGCCGGATCGGTGGCGAAGTCGCGGATGGCGACCAGGTCGTCCAGCGTGCGGTAGACGAACACCCCGTCGCGCAGGCCGCCGACGGTCCCGCCACCGGTACCGGGGTCGGCAGGTCGGTGGGCGCCGTCGATCGGCGGGACGAACGGGTACGAGCCGGTGGCCAGCACCAGCGCGTCGTAGCCGTACTCGCGGTGGTCGGTGACGACCACCCGGCGGTCCCGGTCGATGCGCCGGGCCGGCTCGGCCAGCCGCAGGTCCACCCCGTCGTCCGGGGTGTGCACGCTCAACTCGTCCGGCCCGACACCGTCGAAGAAGGCCGACAACCGGACCCGGTCGTACGCCGGCCGCGACTCCTCGGCGAGCACCGTGACCTGCCATCCACCGTCGGTGTCCCGGGACCGGACCGCTTCGACCAGGCGCTGCCCGACCATGCCGTTGCCGATGACGACCAACCGGTTCATGCTGGTACCTCCACGTCGGAATCCACAGATGAGAGCCAGTCGACGATGCCGGTGACCGCGTCGGTGCAGCTGCCGCAGCCGGTGGTGGCCCGGGTGGCGGCGACCATTTCGGCGACCGACCGGGCCCCGGCGCGCCAGCAGCGGACCAGCGCTCCCTTGCTGACCGTGTTGCACTGGCAGACGGTCGCCGCGTCCGGCATCAGGGCCGGGCTGGTCGCCGGGGCCGCGACGGTGCCGCCGACCGCCCGGCCGAGCAGCAGCGCCCGCCGGTCGGTCGGCACCGGACCACCCCGGTCGAACAGCTGGATGACGGTGCCGACGGCCGGGTTGTCGCCGAGCATGATCGCCCCGGTCAGCCGGTCGTCGCGGATCAGCAGCCGCGCGTACGTGCCCCGGGCCGGGTCGGCGAAGCTGAGCTCCTCGGTCTGCCCGTCGGCGCCCGGCCGGGTGTCGCCCATCGCGGCGAGGTCGATGCCGGCGGCCTTGAGTCGGGTCACCGTCGGCAGTGGCCGGTAGCGGGCACCCGGGTCGTCGCCGGCCAGCACCCGGGCCAGCACCCGGGCCTGTTCCCAGGCGGGGGCGACCAGCCCGGTGACGACGCCGTCGTGTTCGGCGCAGTCCCCGATCGCCCAGATCCGTGGGTCGCTGGTGGCCATCCGGTCGTCGACCATCACACCGCGCCCGACCCGTAGCCCGGCCCGGCGGGCCAGGTCGGTGTCCGGCCGGACCCCGCAGGCCAGCACCAGCAGGTCGGCGTCCAGCTCCCGGCCGTCGCCGAGCCGCAGCCGTACCCCGTCGGTGGTGGCGGTGACCGACTCGGCGGCGGCGGCCAGCTCGGTGCCGACGCCGAGGCCGGCCAGGGTACGGGCGAGCACCGCGCTGGCGGTGGCGTCGAGTTGGCGCTCCATCAGCTGACCGACCTTGTGTACCACCCGTACGTCCAGTCCACGTGCGGCGAGCCCACGGGCGGCCTCCAGGCCGAGCAGGCCGCCGCCGAGCACCAGCGCGGTGCGGGCACCGGCTGCGGCGGCGAGGATCCGCCGGCAGTCGTCCAGGGTCCGGAACAGCGCGACGCGCTCCGGCAGCCCTGCCGGGCTGTCGGCACCGGTCAGGCCGGGCAGGTCGGGGACCACAGCCCGGCTGCCGGTGGCGAGCACCAGGTGGTCGTACTCGGTGGCGGTGCCGTCGGCGGTGCGCACCGTCCGGGTGGCCGGCTCGATCGCGGTCACCGCCAACCCGGCCCGCACGTCGATGCCGTGCCCGGCGGCCTCGGTGAGCGTCACGTCCAGCTCGTCGGCCCGGCCGGCGAGCAGGTTCGACAGCATGATCCGGTTGTACGCCCGGTGCCGCTCCGCCCCGTACACGGTGATCTTGTAATCCCCACGCCGGGCGTGCAGCTCGGCGGTGAGCCGGGCACCGGCCATGCCGTGGCCGACGATGACGATACGGTTCACGCTCGCTCCACCCTGACCGCACAGATCTTGAACTCGGGCATCCGGGACGTCGGGTCCAACGCGTCGTTGGTCACCGAGTTGATCCGGGCCGCACCACCCCAGTGGAACGGGGCGAACACGGTGTCCGGGCGGATCGACTCGGTCAGTCGGGCCGGGGCGCGCATCTCGCCGCGCCGGCTGGTCACCCGGACCGGCTCGCCGTCGGCGACGCCGAGCCGGGCGGCCAGGTCCGGGTGCAGCTCCACGAAGGCCTCCGGCGCGGCGCCGCGCAGCGGCGCGATCCGGCGGGTCTGTGCACCTGACTGGTACTGGGCCAGCACCCGGCCGGTGGTCAGGTAGAGCGGATAGTCGGCGCAGACCTCCTCGGCGGCGGCCCGGTGCTCCACCGGCACGAACCGGGCCCGCCCGTCCGGGGTGGCGAACCGTTCGGTGAACATCCGCGGGGTGTCCGGTCGGTCCGGGTCCGGGCAGGGCCAGAAGACCCCGTCGGAGGCGTCGATCCGCTCCCAGCTGACCCCGGCGTAGTCGGCGACGCCACCGGCCGAGGCCCGGCGCAGTTCGGTGAAGACCTCGGCGGGGTCGGCCGGGAACTGCCCGGCCGGGCAGCCGAGCCGCTGCGCGAGGTCGGCCAGGACGGCCAGGTCGGTGCGGGCACCGGGCGGGGGTGGCCGCAGCGCGTGCCGGCGCAGCACCCGTCCCTCCAGGTTGGTCATCGTGCCGTCCTCTTCGGCCCACTGGGCGGTGGGCAGTACCACGTCGGCCATCGCCGCCGTCTCGGACAGCACGAAGTCGGCGACGACCAGCAGGTCCAGATCGGCCAGTCGGCGCTGGACCCGGCCGGCGCGGGGTGCGGATACCACCGGGTTGGAGCCGAAGACCAGCAACGCCTTCGGCCCGGCCGGGGTGCCGAGCGCGTCCAGCAGTTCGTACGCGGAAACCCCCGGCCCGGGCAGGTCCGCCGGGTCGACGCCCCACACCCCGGCCACGTGCGCCCGCGCCGCCGGGTCGTCGATGCGTCGGTAGCCGGGCAGCTGGTCGGCCTTCTGGCCGTGCTCCCGGCCGCCCTGACCGTTGCCCTGGCCGGTCAGGCAGCCGTAACCGGAGCCGGTCCGGCCGGGCAACCCGAGGGCGAGCGCCAGGTTGACGTAGGCGCTGACCGTGTCGACTCCCTTGGCGTGCTGTTCGGCGCCGCGCGCGGTGAGGATGACGACCTTGGCGGGCGGGGCGTCGGTCGCGCGGCGGTCGCCGCCGGCCAGAGCGCGCGCCGCCGCCTCCAGATCGGCGATCGGCACGCCGGTGATCCGTTCCACCCGGGCCGGCCAGTAGCCGGCGACGGTGGCCCGGACAGTGTCGAAGCCGGTGGTCCGCTCGGCGACGTAGGTGTGGTCCACCCAGCCCTCCCGCACCGCGACGTGCAGCAGCGCGTTGGCCACCGCGAGGTCGGTGCCGGGGGTGGGTTGCAGGTGCAGGTCGGCCAGGCGGGCGGTGGCCGTGCGGCGCGGGTCGATCACGATCAGCGTGCCGCCGCGCTGTTTCATCTCGGTCAGGTAGCGGGCGAACGGCGGCATCGTCTCGGCCACGTTCGCGCCGACCAGCAGCAGGGTGTCGGCGGTGCCGACGTCGGCCATCGGGAACGGCAGGCCACGGTCGACGCCGAAGGCCCGGATCCCGGCGGCGGCCGCCGAGGACATGCAGAATCGGCCGTTGTAGTCGATGTTGCGGGTGCGCAGCGCGACCCGGGCGAACTTGCCCAGCGCGTACGCCTTCTCGTTGGTGAGGCCGCCGCCGCCGAACATCGCGACCGCGTCGCGGCCGTGCCGTTGCTGGATCCGCCGGACACCGTCGACGATCCGGGTCAGGGCCTCGTCCCAGCTGGCCGGCCGCAGTTCGGTGCCGGGTCGGTCGCGGACCAGCGGGGTGGTCAGCCGCTGCGGGTGGTCGAGCAGTTCCGCAGCGGTCCAGCCCTTTTGACAGAGCCCGCCCTGGTTGGTGGGAAACTGCCGGGGCAGCACCTGCACACCGCCGTCGGTCGTGGCACGCAGTCGCATCCCGCACTGCAGTGCGCAGTACGGGCAGTGGGTGGCCACGGTCCGGTCGGCGGATTCGCCGGTCGGACCGATGGTCAACTGCACGCTGCCTGGCATGTGCGAAGCGTGCCGGGGGGCGATTTCGCCGCGACGTCCCGATTGTTTCCAGCCTGCTAAGAGCAGCTCACACGGGCTGTTGTCAGAGGGTTAGCCGGCCCACTTGGTGGGACCTCCGGCGTACCGGTGCCGACCAGCCGTTTTGACCGGCGTGCCGGGCAGCGGGTATCGTCGCCTGCTGTTGTGCGACAATCGAGGGGCGTCCCTCGCCAGACCCGTCACCGTCTCAGGTCACCGTCCGTGGATGCAGCTCACCGTCTGCGGGAGGCCCCGTCCGATGGTGCCAGGTCAGCCGGGGTATGCTTGTCGTTCGCGCGCGCGTTCTCTGCCAGGTCGCCCCGGTTCCGGGTCGCCCCGACGGCCCGCGCGTTACCTGACGACCGACGCGCGACCCCAGACCGACGACGAGACAAGGTAGACCTGTGCGTACGTACAGCCCGAAGCCGGGTGAGATCGAGCGTCAGTGGCATGTGATCGACGCCTCTGACGTCGTGCTGGGCCGCCTGGCCACCCACGCCGCCACGCTGCTGCGCGGCAAGCACAAGCCGACTTTCGCGCCGCATGTCGACACCGGTGACTTCGTCATCGTCGTCAACGCCGGCAAGGTGGCGTTGACCGGCAACAAGCGGCACACCAAGGTGGCCTACCGGCACTCCGGTTACCCCGGCGGGCTGAAGCAGGTCGGCTACGACGAGCTGCTGGCCAAGCGCCCCGAGCGGGCGATCGAGCTGGCCGTCAAGGGCATGCTCCCGCACAACAAGCTCGGTGCCAAGCTGATCCGCAAGCTCAAGGTCTACGCCGGCGCCGAGCACCCGCACGGTGCTCAGCAGCCGGTGCCGTTCGAGATCAAGCAGATCGCGCAGTGAGCGCGGGCGAAGGAACCAGCATGACCGACACCACCGAGGCCAGCCCGGTCGCCGTTGCCGACATCGAGCCGGCCCCCGCCGTGACGCCCGCGCCAGTGGTGCGTACGCCGCGCGGCGAGCGCCCGATCCAGACCGTCGGGCGGCGCAAGGAAGCCATCGTCCGGGTGCGGATCGTCCCCGGCTCCGGCAAGATCACCTGCAACGGTCGCGAGCTCGAGGAGTACTTCCCGAGCAAGGTGCACCAGCAGTTGATCCGGGAGCCGCTGGTGACGGCCGAGAAGGCCGAGGCGTTCGACGTGATCGCCAACCTGCGCGGCGGCGGCATCACCGGCCAGGCCGGTGCGCTGCGGCTGGGCATCGCACGGGCGCTGTGCGCCAACGACGGCGACGACCGCCCGGCGCTGAAGAAGGCAGGTTTCCTCACCCGCGACGACCGGGTCAAGGAAAGCAAGAAGTACGGCCTGAAGAAGGCCCGCAAGGCCCCGCAGTACTCGAAGCGCTAGTCCGACACGGCTGAACGGGCGGCCGGGACACCTCCTTCGTGGGGTTTCTCGGCCGTCCGTGCTTTTTTGTCTAGTTGATGCGGATTCTTTCGTTCATCGGCAGTATCTTCATCGGTTGCCGGCTCGCTCGCCATCGCAGCGGGCGGATCCATACCCCCGACGGGGAGGCGGAGCGGCACCGTTAGCGGGACCATCGGAGGATGACTGGTATGGCGCGGCTGTTCGGCACCGATGGCGTACGCGGGCGGGCCAACGCCGATCTCACCCCGGAGTTGGCGCTGGCGGTCGCGGTGGCCGCCGCGCACACCCTGGCCGAGCGGGATCCGAGCCGCCAGCCGCTGGCCGTGGTCGGCCGCGATCCACGGGCCAGCGGCGAGATGCTGGAGGCCGCCGTGGTGGCCGGGCTGACCAGCGCCGGCGCGAACGTGCTACGGGTCGGCGTGTTGCCGACCCCCGGCGTCGCGTTCCTGGTCGGCGAGACCAAGGCCGACTTCGGGGTGATGCTCTCCGCGTCGCACAACCCGATGCCGGACAACGGCATCAAGCTGTTCGCCGCCGGTGGGCACAAACTGCCGGACGACCTCGAGATGAAGATCGAGGCCGCGATCGGCGCGGCGATCGAGGGCGACGGGTCCACCGGCCGACGGCGGCCCACCGGGGCCGGTATCGGTCGGGTGAGTGATCTGCTGGACGGGGCCGAGCACTACGTCGGTCATCTGGTCGGCACGGTCAACCACCGGCTCGACGGGCTGCGGGTGGTGGTCGACTGCGCCAACGGCGCGGCGGCCGAGGTCGGCCCGGTCGCCTACCGGGAGGCCGGCGCGGAGGTCATCGCGATCAACGCCGAGCCGAACGGGCTCAACATCAACGACGGTTGCGGGTCGACCCACCTCGACGTGGTCCGGGCCGCCGTCCTCGAACACGGCGCCGACCTGGGGCTGGCCCACGATGGCGACGCCGACCGGTGCCTGGCGGTGACCGCCGACGGTACCGAGGTGGACGGCGACGAGATCATGGCGATCCTGGCGCTGGCCATGCGCGACGCTGGCACGTTGACCGCCGACACCCTGGTGGCCACGGTGATGAGCAACCTCGGTCTGCGGCTGGCCATGTCCCGGGAGGGCATCAAGCTGGTCGAGACCAAGGTCGGCGACCGGTACGTGCTGGAGGAGCTGCGGGCCAGCGGGCTTGCACTGGGCGGCGAGCAGAGTGGGCACATCGTGATGCCCAGCTACGCCACCACCGGGGACGGGGTGCTCACCGGACTACAGCTGATGTCCCGGATGGCGGCCACCGGATCTTCGTTGGCCGGCCTGGCGGCCGCCGTCACCAAGCTGCCCCAGGTGCTGGTCAACGTACCGGTCGGCGACCGGGCCGCCGGCGCCGGCGACCCGGCGGTACGGGCGGCTGCCGAGCGGGCCGAGGCCGAGCTGGGCGGCACCGGTCGGGTGCTGCTGCGACCGTCCGGCACCGAGCCGCTGGTCCGGGTGATGGTCGAGGCGGCGACGGTGGAGACTGCCCGTTCGGTCGCCGAGCGGATCGCCGCAGCCGTCCGAGCAGCCAGCCCGGCCTGACTCCGCCCCGGTCCGCCGGCCCGCCTGATCAGCCAGCCGGTCGCAGGCCGGCCAGTCGTCGGCTCGCTTCGGCGAGGACCTCGGGACGTTTGCAGAAGGCGAACCGCACCAGCAGCCGGCCGGCGTCCGGCTCGTCGTAGAACACCTGGGTCGGTACGGCGACCACTCCGCAGCGTTCCGGTAGGGACAGGCAGAATTCGATTCCGTCGGTGTCGCCCAGTGCGCTGATGTCGGCGGTGGCGAAGTAGGTGCCCTCCGGCACCAGCACCCGGAATCCGGCCTCGGACAGCCCGGCCACCAGTTGGTCGCGCTGCGCCTGCAGGTTCTGCCGAAGCCCGGTGAAGTAGCTGTCCGGCAGGTCCAGCGCCACCGCGACGGCCGGCTGCAGCGGCCCGCCGTTGACGTAGGTGAGGAACTGCTTGACCCGTGCGATGGCGGTGACCAACGCGGCCGGCCCACTGACCCAGCCGATCTTCCAGCCCGTACAGGAGAAGGTCTTGCCGGCCGACGAGACGCGCAACGTCCGGTCTCGCATCCCGGGCAGGGTGGCGAGCGGGACGTGCGGGGTGTCGGCGTCGGTGAAGACGAGGTGCTCGTACACCTCGTCGGTGACCGCCCAGATGTCGTGCTCCTGGCAGATCGCGGCGATCGCGGTGAGCTCGGCGACGGTGAAGACCTTGCCGGTCGGGTTGTGCGGGGAGTTGAGCAGCACCAGGCGGGTCTGCGGCCCGACTGCGGCGCGCAGCGCGGCGGGGTCGAAGGCGTACCGGCCGTCCCCGTCGGGACGTAGGGTGACCGGCCGGCGTACCGCTCCGGCGAGCGCGATCGCGGCCGCGTACGAGTCGTAGTAGGGCTCGAAGCAGACCACTTCGTCGCCCGGCTCGCACAGGGCGAGGATGGCGGCGGTGATCGCCTCTGTCGCGCCAGCGGTGATCAGGACCTCGGTCTCCGGGTCGTAGTCGAGACCCCAGAAGCGCTGCTGGTTGCGGGCGACGGCGGTGCGCAGCGCCGGGATGCCGGGACCGGGCGGGTACTGGTTGTGGCCGCTGCGCAGCGCCTCGGTGGCGGCGGTCAGCATCACGGTGGGCCCTTCGGTGTCCGGGAAGCCCTGGCCGAGGTTGACCGCGTCGGTGCGGACGGCAAGAGCGGACATCTCGGCGAAAATCGTCGTGCCGAACGGGCGCATGCGGCGGACCAGGGGGTCGATGTCGGCGGGGGCGCCGGGGGAGGTGACCACCTCGCCACTTTATGCGGTCCATCGAAACAGATGACGGCACCCGTACCTTGCGCCCATAAGGCGGGTTTGGTCGGTTACTGCTCAGCGTGCTTGATTGATTGCTGGGGTTATGCGCACAGCCGATGAGCGATCGTGGGCTAGGCTACGACCCATGTGTGGAATCGTGGGGTACGTCGGCACGCGGCCGGCGCTGGGCATCGTGCTGGACGGGCTCCGGCGGCTCGAATACCGGGGCTACGACTCGGCCGGCGTGGCGATCGTCTGTGACGACGAACTGCGCACCGAGAAGCGGGCCGGCAAACTCGCCAACCTGGAGAAGGCGCTCGGCGACGAGCGGTTCGGCACCGCCACGGCCGGTGACACCACGCCGGTCGACGGCTCCGGCTGCCCGGCCCCGATCGGCATCGGCGACGGCACCGCCGGAATCGGCCACACCCGGTGGGCCACCCATGGCGGACCGACCGACCGCAACGCCCACCCGCACGTGTCCCGGGACGGCCGGGTCGCGGTGATTCACAACGGGATCATCGAGAACTTCGCCAAGCTGGTCGCCGAGCTCGAAGCCGACGGGGTCGAGTTCGTCAGCGACACCGACACCGAATGCGCCGCCCACCTGCTCGCCGCCGCGCTGGCCGACCTGCGGGCCGCCGGCGAGCCGGAGGGGCCGCGGCTGCTGGCCGCCGCGATGCGTCGGGTGTGTCAACGCCTCGAAGGCGCGTTCACCCTGCTCGCGGTCGACGCCAGCATCCCGGACGCGGTGGTCGGAGCGCGGCGCAACTCCCCGCTGGTGGTCGGTCGCGGCCCAGGCGAGCACTACCTGGCCAGCGACGTCTCCGCGTTCATCGAGCACACCCGCGACGCCGTCGAGCTCGGTCAGGACCAGGTCGTCCTGATCACCCCGGACAGCATCGAGATCACCGACTTCTCCGGCGCGCCGGCGCTCGGCCGCGACTTCCATATCGACTGGGACGCCTCCGCCGCCGAGAAGGGCGGCTACGACTACTTCATGCTCAAGGAGATCGCCGAGCAGCCGCAGGCGGTCGCCGACACGCTGCTCGGCCGGCTCACCGAGACCGGCGAGATCATGCTGGACGAGGTCCGCCTTACCGACCAGGACCTGCGCGACGCCGACAAGATCTTCATCGTCGCCTGCGGTACGGCGTACCACTCCGGCATGGTCGCCAAGTACGCCATCGAACACTGGACCCGGATCCCGTGCGAGGTGGAGCTGGCCAGCGAGTTCCGCTACCGGGACCCGGTGCTGGACCGGTCCACCCTGGTGGTGGCGATCTCCCAGTCCGGCGAGACGATGGACACCCTGATGGCGCTGCGCCACGCCAAGGAGCAGAAGGCCAGGGTGCTGGCGATCTGCAACACCAACGGTTCCACCATTCCGCGCGAGTCCGACGCGGTGCTCTACACCCACAGCGGCCCGGAGATCGCGGTCGCCTCCACCAAGGCGTTCCTCACCCAGTTGGTGGCCTGCTACCTGATCGGCCTGCACCTGGCCCAGGTGCGCGGCATCAAGTACGCCGACGAGGTGGCCGCCGTGGTCAGCCAGCTGCAGGAGATGCCGGACAAGCTGCGGCAGGTGCTGGACTCGATGGAGCCGGTCCGCCAGCTCGCCCGGGACCTCGCCACCGCCAACCAGGTGCTGTTCATCGGCCGGCACGTCGGCTACCCGGTCGCCCTCGAGGGCGCGCTCAAGCTCAAGGAGCTCGCCTACATGCACGCCGAGGGCTTCGCCGCCGGCGAGCTCAAGCACGGCCCGATCGCGCTGATCGACCAGGGCACCCCGGTGGTCTGTGTGGTCCCCTCACCGGCCGGCCGGGGCATGCTGCACGACAAGATCGTGTCAAACATTCAGGAGGTACGGGCCCGGGGTGCCCGGACCGTGGTGATCGCCGAGGAGGGGGACACCGCCGTGGCGCCGTACGCCGACGACCTGATCTACGTACCGCGCACCCCGACGCTGCTGGCCCCGCTGCTGACCACGGTGCCGCTGCAGGTGCTCGCCTGCGAGATCGCCGCCGCCCGGGGGCACGACGTCGACCAGCCCCGGAACCTGGCGAAGTCGGTCACCGTGGAGTGACCGCCACGCCCGTGCCGGGCCGGCTGCCAGCCGGGTGGTCGGCGCCGAGCACGATCCGGGCCATCGAGTCCAACGCCGGATTGTCCCCGGCCCAGTAGCCCAGATGCCCGGACGCGTCACCGGTGAAGACCCGGGCGCCGAAGTCCTCGCCGCTCGGGTCCTCGCCGTGCCACAGCCGGTCGCCCGGCCACAGCTGCGGCCAGGTCGCCCGGCGGATGACATCGTTGTCTGCGGTGGTGGCCCACACCCGGTCGGCCGGCACCGCCAACTCGTCCACCCGGTCCACCCCCACCCCGGGCGAACCGACGAAGATCAGGTCGTCGGCGGCCAGGCCGGGTGCCCGCGCCGCCGTACCCACCACCAGCGAGCCGTAGCTGTGGCCGAGCACCGTCAGCCCGCCCGGGTCGCCGACGCGGTTGACGTCCAGACCATCCTGGAACCGGCGCAGGTCGGCGGCCCCGGCCCGCGCCGGGGCGGTGCTGGCCGCCTCGTCGACGAACGCCGGTGCCGCGTAGTCCAGCCACAACACGGCGGCGGTCGACTCCTGTGGAGCCAACTGCTGACAACGTTGCAGCACCTGCTCGGTGCGGGCCAACTCGCCGCCGACCCGGTCGAGACCGCTGCCCATCCCCGGGACGTGGGTCAGCACGCGTCGGGCCTGATCGGGATCGCCCAGCGCGAGGATCACCCGGCCGGTCGAGGCGGGAGCCGACGGATCACCCGGCCGGCCGGCGCCGCCGTCCAGCGCCAGCAGGTAGGCCCGAGGGCCGGACGCGGACGTGAGCCGGTCGTCGACCGTGTCCAGGCCGTCGATCAGCCGGTCCAGCCGGCGCAACCGCGGCACCGCCGTCGGGTCCGTGCTGTCCAGCAGCGCCGCCCGTTCGGCCAGCAACGCCGCCCGCTGCCGACCCAGCAGCAGCCGGTTCGCCTGGTCCCGAGCAGCCGCCGGCAGACCGTCCCACCGGCCGACCCGGGCCGGCTCGTGCCGGATCAGCCAGCGTCGCTGCGCATCGTCCAGCCCGGCCCACCAGGCCCGCACCGCAGCCGGCGCGGCCGACGGCGGTGGGC
>NZ_JBSWXD010000116.1:0-21581 GCF_056160425.1 Micromonospora sp. ABR4_055 | reverse complement strand
GAAGGGGCGGAGTGGGGGGGGGGTCGTTCGTGGAGGAGTATTCCCGGCCCGCCTTCTCCCCCGTCTTTTCCGCTGTCATCGTCCGTCCCTTTTCCTGTTCCCCCAGGCCGCCCCGGTGGACCCGTTCTGGCTCGCGATCGGTGTGCCGCTCGGGTCGTCCGGGGCCGGGAGACCAGCACCGCCTGCCGGACCGACGGCACCGGTTCGTAGAGCGCCCCGCTGCCGCCGCGCTCCGACCGGCGGCCGGAGCGGCGTGCAGAGCGCGGCAAGGTCGTCGACCAGATCGTCCGGTCGGCCGTACGGGTCGAGCAGGTGCACGTGCACCGGATCCAGCGCCGGCACCGGGACCTGAGAGATCAGGGGGTGCAGCGGCCGACAGTCCGGCTCTCCGGCGCCGAGCAGGTCCTCGTGCAGCTTCTCGCCGGGGCGCAGCCCGGTGTAGATGATCCTGACCGGGTTGTCGTACTGCTCGGCGATGCTGCGGGCGACGTCGGCGATCCGCACCGGTTCGCCCATGTCGAGCACCAGCGACTCGCCGTCGCGGCCGACCGCGGCTGCCTGGATGACCAGTTGCACCGCCTCCTGGATGGTCATGAAGTACCGGGTCACGTCCGGGTCGGTGACGGTGATCGGTTTGCCGGCTGCCGCTTGGGCAAGGAACGTGTGCAGCACCGAGCCGCGGCTGCCGAGTACGTTGCCAAACCGGACACTGAGGAACGTGCCCTGGTTGGTCCCAGCCGCGAAGGCCGTGAGCCGTTCGGTGATCCGCTTGGAGTAACCGAGCACGCTGGTCGGGTCGGCGGCCTTGTCGGTGGAGATGTTGACAAAACGCTCCACACCGGATGCCGCCTCCAACAGGGTCTGAGTGCCCCACACGTTGGTCTTGACGGCCTCACCCGGGTGGCGCTCCAGCAGCGTGAGGTGTTTGAGTGCAGCGGCGTGGAAGACCACTTCGGGGCGACGGGCGCACATGATCTGCCGGATCGTGTCGCTGTCGCGCAGATCGGCGAGGATCAGGTCCGGGCTGTCCAGCAGTGCCCGGCCGCGCAACGACAGTTGTACGGCGTGCAGCGCTGACTCGTCGCGGTCGAGCATCATCAGCTCACCGGGCTGGAACCGCTGAATCTGCCGGCACAGTTCGGAGCCGATCGAGCCGCCGGCCCCGGTGACCAGCACCCGCTTGCCGGTCAGATAGCCGGCGATCGAGTCGAGGTCGGTCTCGATCTGGTGTCGGCCGAGCAGGTCACTGAAGTCGGGGTCGCGCAGGTCGGTGACGGCTGGCTCGTTCTCAAGCAGTTCGCCGACCGACGGGACCACCTTGAACCGGGCACCGGCCTGGTTCGCGAGGTGGCGTACTTCTCGGATCAGCGCAGCGTCGGCGTTGGCGACCGCGGCGACGACAGTGGTGGCACCGGTACGGGCGGCGACGGCCGGGATGTCCTGCCGGCTACCCAGCACCGGCACCCCGCTGAGCCGTAGCTGCCGCTTCGCCGGGTCGTCGTCGAGCAGGCCCACCGGCAGGTACCGCCCGCTCGGCTCGTCCAGCATCGCCCGGAGCAGCGACTGCCCGGCGGCACCGGCACCGAACAGCAGCACCCGCTGGATGTCCCGGCCAGCGGGCCGGCGGCGGCGTTGCCGGTGCAGCCGGCGCAGGTACCGGACGCCGAGCATCTGGACGAGCGCCAGGCAGCCACCGACCAGCGGTGCGCTGGCCGGCACCGGCCGTTGCGGTGCGGCGAGATCGAGCAGCAGCAGCAGGAGCATGGTGGCCAGCACGCACCGGGACACCACCCACACCTCGTCGAAGCTGCCCAGCCGGTACCGGTCCCGGTACAGGTAACTGAGGTGACCGGCCACCGTGTGCAGCACGATCGCGGCCAGCATGACCAGGACCAGACCGTTGAGGTGTGCCCCGGCGAGGGCGAATTCGTAGCGGGTCCAGACGGCGACGACCAGGCCGGCGCACCAGGCGCCGAGGTCCACCAGCCACATCGGTGCGACGGCGCGTTCCCGGTTGCGGCGGGTGGTGATGTCCGCAGGTCGGGTCGATGTCTGCATTCCAGCCCCGTTCAGTCGGCGTACGGGCAACCGCCGGGTACAGCCGGCGGTGCCTGCGGTCTCGTCCATTCGGTGTGGAGACTGCGGTAATGCCACTATTTGACCAGAAAACCTCCTTAGCTAGTGCAGATTGGTACAAGATGGTGCTGACCATGACGGAGCAGTGTTTTTGGAGGCCGTACCGATGGAACTGCGTGACTACTTCGACGCGGTGCGGAAACGATGGCTCTGGGTACTCGCCGCTGTGACCGTCGCGGTCGCCGCCGCCGTGCTGATCAATGTCCGGACCGCCCCGCAGTACGCCACCTCGGTCACCTTCTTCGTCTCCACCTCAAGCAGCCAGGGGGTGACCGACGCATACCAGGGCGGGCTCTTCTCCCAGCAGCGGGTCAAGTCCTACAGCGGACTGCTCACCAGCAGCCGGCTCGCCGAGACCGTGGTCGACCGGCACAGCCTCGGCCTGACCGCCGGTGAGGTGCAGTCGCGGGTCAGCGCGCGGCCGGTTCCCGACACGGTCCTGTTGCAGGCGACGGTGACCGACAGCTCACCGAACCGTTCGGAGCAGATCGCCGAGGCGATCGTCGCCGAGTTCGTCCGCCTGGTCGAGCAGTTGGAGACCTCCCCGGGTGCCGATCAACCGGCGATCAAGGTCGAGGTGATCGCGGGCCCGCTGCTCAATCCGGCGCCGGTCGAGCCGCAACCGGTGCGCAACATCAGCCTGGCGCTGTTCCTCGGGCTGCTCAGCGGGGTCGGCCTAGCGCTGTTGCGCGGGGTGCTCGACAACACCGTACGCACCGTCGATCAGATGCGTGACGTCACTGCGGCCGGGGTGCTCGGCACCATCCCGTTGGACAACGCTGCCCGCCGGGAGCCGTTGATCATCGGCCGGCAGGCGCACTCGCCACGGGCGGAGGCGTTCCGCCAGTTGCGGACCAACCTGCAGTTCGCCGATGTCGACAAGCCGGTGCACAGCCTGGTGGTGACCAGCGCCATGCCCGAGGAAGGCAAGACCACCACCGCGACGAACCTGGCGTTGAGCTTCGCTGAAGCGGGCAGCTCGGTGCTGCTGGTAGAGGCAGATCTGCGCCGCCCTCAGGCGGCCTCCTACCTGAACATGGAGGGTGCGGTCGGGCTGACGAACGTGCTCGCCGGCCAGGCCGAGCTCGACGACGTTCTGCAACCCTGGGGGGCCAGCGGCATGACACTGCTACCCAGTGGCTTCGTTCCGCCGAATCCGAGCGAGCTGCTCGGCTCACAACAGATGGCGGACCTGCTCGCGACGCTGCGCGCCCGCTTCGACGTGGTTATCGTGGACACCGCGCCGCTGGTGCCGGTCACCGACGCGGCGCCGATCGCCGCCCAGGTGGACGGCGTGATCGTGGTGGGACGGTGCGCCAAGACCAGCGAGACGCACCTGCGGGCGGCGGTCGCCGCGCTGCGCGCGGTGGACGCCCGGCTGCTCGGCTGCGTGTTGAACATGACACCGCACCGCGGTGGTGCCTACAACTACTACTACCACGAGCACGGCCGTCGACGTCGGTCCGCGAACGCGGCGGGCCCGACCCGGCAGCGTCAGGCAGTCGCGGAGCCCGACACCACGGCGACCGCCGAGGAGCAGGCAACGGCGGACGTCGGCGTACCGGTCAAGACTTCGTGATGATGTCCAGCAGGATGTCGACGGTCTGGTCGATCTGGCTGGCGCACCCGCGGAAGTCCTCCACCGGCCGCAGCACCGGGTCGGCGAGGTCGTCCTGTTCGGCGGAGACCGGCTGGACCCGGCTACGGGCCGCCGCCGCGGCGGCCACCAGCGACCTGGCCCGGCCCGCGGCGCCGGGCGGCGAGGCCGCCGACGGCAGGGCCGCGGCCTGGGCGAGCCGCCCGAACTGGCGGACGGTGAAGGTGCGGGTCAGCGCGGCCGGGGCCAGCGCGACGCAGTACGCCCGGTGCCGGCGGCTGGCGGTGAGCACCAGGTCCGCCCCGGTCAGCATGGCGGCGTCCACCTGCCGACTGACGAACCCGTCCGGATCGGCCTGGCGTTCCCGCAGGACCTGCTCGGTGTGCGGGTGCATCGGCTGGCCGGTCAGCGCTTCGGTGCCGGCGCTGTCCACGACGACCCCGTCGGAGTCCGTGCCCAGCCGGGTCTGCACGGCGTACCGGGTCAGCCGTTCCGCCAGCGGTGAGCGGCAGATGTTCGCCCGGCAGACGAACAGGATGGTGAACCGATCAGTGGTCATCAACGCCAGCCAATCCGGTGCGTCGGCGACCGGCCGTCGGACTGCGCCGGCCGATCGGTCGTGGCCGCCGACCCGACCACGACCAGGTCAGCCTAGCCCGCGAGCAGGACATTTCGCCGGAGCCGCGCGGTGACCCGGCAGATCTACCTGTCCCCGCCGGACGTCGGCCCGCTCGAGGAGGAGTTCCTGGTTCGGACGCTGCGCTCCGGCTGGGTGGCCCCGTCCGGCCCGGAGGTGGACGCCTTCGAACAGGAGATGGCCCGGCGGGTCGGCGTCCCTCACGCGGTCGCGGTCAACTCGGCGACCGCCGGCCTGCACCTGGCCCTGCTGGCGCTCGGAGTGGGGCCGGGACAGGCAGTGGCGGTACCCACCCTGACCTTCGTCGCCACCGCCAACGCCATCGTCTACACCGGCGCCCAGCCGGTCTTCGTCGACTGCGACCCACGGACCGGCAACGTCGATGTCGATCTGCTGGCCGAGGCGCTCACCCGGCGGGAGCACGGTCAGCCGCCGGTACGCGCGGTGGTGCCGGTCGACATGTTCGGCCGCTGCGCCGACTACGACGAGATCGTCCCGTTGTGCGCGGCGTACGGCCTGCCGGTCGTTGAAGACGCGGCGGAGGCGCTCGGCGCCTGCCTGCGCGGTCGTCCCGCCGGCAGCTTCGGCCGGGCCGGGGTCTTCTCCTTCAACGGAAACAAGATCATGACGACCTCGGGGGGCGGGATGGTGGTCACCGACGACGCGGCGATCGCCCACCAGTGCCGCTACCTGGCCAGCCAGGCGCGCCAGCCGGTGGCGCACTACGAACACACCGACATCGGCTACAACTACCGGCTGAGCAATCTGCTCGCCGCGCTGGGCCGGGCGCAGCTGCACCGTCTCGACTCGATGGTCACCCACCGCCGGGAGATCCGTCAGCGGTACGCGAAGACCTTCGCCGGTGTCCCGGGGGTGCGCCTGCTCGGCGACCTCGGTGACGAGGCGGACCTCGGCGGCAACGCCTGGCTCACGGTGATCGTCGTCGACCCGGTCGAGTCCGGCTGGGACGCCGCCGAACTGGGCCGTTACCTGACTGACCGGCGGATCGAGACCCGGCCGGTCTGGAAACCGATGCACCGGCAGCCGGTCTTCGCCGCCGCGCCGCGGCTGCTCACTGGAGCGGCGGACCGGCTCTTCGCGACCGGACTGGCGCTGCCCAGCGGCTCGTCGTTGACCGACGAGCAGATCGGCCGGGTACTCGCGGCGATCGGAGCGTTCCTTGACGGCGACCGGAGCGGCCGATGAGCGTCCAGGACCTGGTGATCGTCGGCTGCGGCGGGCACGGCCGTGAAATGTTCGGCATCGTCGACGCCGTCAACCGGGCCGGTCCGGCACCGGCGTGGCGGGTGGTCGGCTTCGTCGACGACGATCCCAGCCCAGCCAACAAGGAACGCCTCGACCGGCTCGGTGCCGCGCTGCTCGGCGCGGTGAACTGGCTGACCGGGCAGAGCGACCCGCCCGCTTACGTGATCGGGATCGGCCTGCCGGCGTACCGTCGTGCGGTCGGTTGGCGGATCGACGCCGCCCGGCCGGCGGCGGCCCCGCTGGTCGCCGCCACGCTGATCCACCCGAGCGCCACGGTCGGTCCGGACAGCCGGATCGGCGCGGGCTCGGTGCTGTTCGCCGGGGCCAGGGTGACCACCGACGTGACGCTCGGTCGGCACGTGCACATCAACCAGAACGGCGTGGTCGGTCACGACACGACGGTGGCGGACTACGGCTCGGTGGGACCACTGGCGGCCGTTTCCGGATCCTGCGCGTTGGACGAGGCAGTCCTGGTGGGGACGACTGCGGCGATCCTGCAGGGCCGTCGCGTCGGTGCCGGGGCGACGGTCGGCGCTGGGGCGTGCGTGGTACGTGATGTGCCGCCCGGCGCGGTGGTCAAGGGGGTGCCCGCGCGATGAAGGTCCGTTGGTGGCCGTGGCGGGTGTCGCCGGTGTCGAGGGAGGCGTCGGGCATGCGGGTGGTCGTGATGCTGAAAACGGCCGAGGGCGGCCGGTGGATCGTGCCCCAGGTCGAGGAGCTGTGCCGGCGTGGCAACGAGGTCATCGTGGTGCTGCCCGCCGGCCCGGGCCGGTTACGCGAACAGTTGCGCCGGGCCGGGGTACCGATGGTCGACTCGCCGTTCCAGTTCCGGTTCCGCCCGACGCCGACGACGGCCGCGCAGCTGTGGTCGCTGCGTCGGCTGCTGCGTCGGCTGCGCCCCGACGTGGTGCACTACCACCACTATCACGCGGCGCTGGCGGTCCGGCTGAGCCTGTCCGGGCTCGACATGGTCAGGATCTTCATGGTGCCCGGCCCGCTCTTTCTGGAGTCGACGTCGATCCGCACCGCGGAGCGCTTCCTGGCCCGGCTGGACGATCTCGTCATCGCCGGCAGCGCGCACACCGCCGACCGGTACCGGTCCCTGGGCCGTCGTGCCGACGCGCTGGCGGTGGTGCCGTACGGCGTGGACACCCGGCTGTTCCGCCCGGCGGACGCCGCCACCCGGGCCGCCGCACGTCGGCGGCTGGGTCTACCCGCCGACGTCTTCGTGGTGGTCATGGTGGCGTACGTGTACGCGCCGAAGGCGATGGTGCACCGGGGGACCGGCATCAAAGGGCACGACGTCCTGCTGGCGGCGTGGCGGTCGTTCACCCGCGACTGTCCCCGCTCCCGCCTGATCCTGGTGGGTGGGGGCTGGGACGCGGCCGGTGAGGAGCACCGGCGGGAGCTGATGCGACGGTTCGACGTGGCGGCCGATCCGACCGTCGACTGGTTCGCCGGCGTCATCGACGTGCGGCAGTACTACGCAGCGGCGGACGTCAGCGTCAGCCCGTCGCGCTCGGAGAACCACGGCGCGGCGCTGGAAGCCGGGGCCTGCGGGGTGCCCTCCGTCGTGTCCGACGCCGGCGGCCTGCCGGAGACAGTCAACGGGGACAGCGGCTGGGTGGCCCCGACCGGTGACGTCGAGGCGCTCGCAGCCGCGCTGCGCGGCGCACACGCGGAGTTCCGGTCCGGTCGGCTCGCCCGGCGTTCGCTGGCCGCACGGGAACACATCGAGCAGCGGTTCGACAGCGGTGACTGCGCCCGGGCGGTGGCCGACCTCATCGAGACGACCGGCGGGCGCCAGCCGGCGCCACGCCGTCGGCCGGCCGCCGCGCCGGTCGGCTGATCTGCGCGGATCGCTGTCGCCGGCCGCCGTGCCGGCACCTGACTCTGACTACCGGCTGATGGGGAGTACAGTGGAGAACTCGTTGGGTTCCGCGATGGGCACCGTCGCGGTCAGTACCCAGACTCGGTTCCAACGCACACCGGACGGCGCCGTGTGGACGGTGAACGGGCCGGCGCACGCCTTCTGGACCCGGTACCTGTCGGCCTTCGACCGGGTCCGACTGCTCGCCGAGGTCACCGAGAAACCGCAACCGCCGTCCGGCGCATCCCGGGTGGACGGCGCGGGGGTGGAGGTCTGGCCGCTGCCGTACCGGCGCGGACCGCTCGGCCTGCCGCCGGGCCGTGCAGGGCTGCGCCGGTCGTTGCGGTACGGGGTCGACGACGTCGATGCCGTCATCCTGCGCAGCCCGTCACCGGCCGCCGGCCTGCTCGTACCGATCCTGCGTCGTTGGCACCGTGGCTACGCGGTTGAGGTCGTCGCAGACCCGCAGGACATGTTCGACGGTCCGGTGACGATCGACCCGGTGCGCCGCTGGCGCGTGCACCGGGCGGCGCGCCAGCTGCGGGAGCAGTGTCGGGACGCCACCGCCGTGGCCTACACCACCGGCACCGGCACATCGCTGCGGCTGCGCTGTCCGCCCGGGCCGAACACCGTCGCCACCGACTACCCGGACGTCGACCTGCGGGCCGACGCGTTCGTCTGCGAGCCCCGTGAACCGTCGGCGCCCGGCGGCCCGGTGACGCTGATCTCGGCCGGGACGCTCGACCACTCCCGGCACGGCGTCGACGTCGTCCTTGCGGCGATGCGTCGGCTGGCTGACGACGGCGTCTTGGCGGACCTGGTGTACCTGGGCGACGGCCGGTCCCGGCCGCGGCTAGAACACCGCGCGGCCCGGCTGGGACTGACCGACCGGCTCGTCATCGCCGGTGACCGTCCCGCCACCGAGATCCGGTCCTGGTTGGACGCCGCCGACGTGTTCGTGTCGCCGGGTTCCGCCGGTGTGCACTCTCCGGTAGTGGTCGAGGCGATGGCCCGGGGCCTGCCGGTGGTCGCCGTCGGGGCGGTGGGCCCGCCGGACCTGATCGAGGCGGACTGTCTGGTCACCACCGGCGGTCCGGCGGCGCTGGCCGAGGCGGTCCGGCGGCTGCTGACCCGGCCGCAGCGGATGGTCGAGGTGGCGGCGGCCGGTCTGGTCCGGTCCCGCGCCTACCGCACCGAGCTCGTGGCACCCCGACGGGCGATGTTCTACCGTGCCGTCCGGATGGCCGGTCGCCCGACGCCGGTGGCACCGGCAGCCCGGGGGCGGGAACACGCCCCGACGAGCTGACCGCGTCAGCGCCCCGCCGCCTACTTGCCGCGTCAGCGATCCCGCTGCCCAGGTAGGCGGCGGGGACGGGTCACAGCAGTTCCGTGCCGGCGGTGGCGGCCAGCCTCCGGCGGGTGTCCAGCACCAGTGGCGCAGCACTGAGCAGGGAGTAGTCGATGCCGTCGTGGTCGGTCAGCACGACCACCGCGTCAGCGGCTTCGACCTGGTCGACGGTGAGCGGCACCGCCTGTACGAAGGCCGGCATCTGCTCCGGGCGCAGGTGTGGGTCGACGACGTGCAACTGGGCGCCGGCCAGGTGCAGCAGTTCGGCGACGCGGACCGCCGGGGACTCGCGACAGTCGCCACTGTTGCGCTTGTACGCCAGCCCGATGAGCAGCACCCGCGCGCCCCGTAGCGCCCGACTGCGCCGGTTCATCGCGCTGGTCAACCGTTCCACGACGTACATCGGCATGTAGTTGTTCACGTCGTTGGCGAGTTCGACGAACCGGAAGTTGCGGCCGAGGGTCCGCTTGACCTCCCAGGACAGGTAGGACGGGTCCACGGGCAGGCAGTGCCCACCCACGCCCGGGCCGGGGGTGAACCGCAGGAAGCCGAACGGCTTGGTGCTGGCGGCGTCGATCGCGTCCCAGATGTCGATGCCGAGCATGTGGGCGTACACCGCCAGCTCATTGACCAGGGCGATGTTGACGTGTCGGAAGGTGTTCTCCAGCAGTTTGGTGGTCTCGGCCTCCCGGGTGCCGGTGACCGGCACGGTCCGGTCCACCAGACCGTCGTAGAACGCTCGCACCGACCGCAACGACTCGGGGGTGATCCCGGAGACCACCTTCGGGGTGTTGACGAAGTTCCATTCGTGGTTGCCCGGGTCGATGCGCTCCGGGCTGTACCCGAGGTGGAAGTCGAGCCCGGCCTGCAGACCGCTGCCCTTCTCCAACAGCGGCCGGAGAAACTCGTCGGTGGTGCCCGGGTAGGTCGTTGACTCCAGGATCACGGTCGCGCCGGGAGTGAGCTGCTCGGCGAGCGAGCGGGCCGCCTGCTCGATGTAGCGCAGGTCGGGTGCGCCGTCACGCAACGGCGTCGGCACGGTGATCACCGCGGTGTCGAATCCCGCTGCGGCGGCGTAGTCGGTGGTCGCGGTGTAGCGGCCGCTGCCCAACGCGGCGTGTAGCTCGGCGTCGGTGACATCCTGGACGTACGAGGTGCCCGCGCGCAGCATCCGGATCCGCTCGGTGTCGGTGTCCAGACCGACCACCCGGTGCCCGACCTCTACGGCGCGCATCGCCACGGGCAAGCCGACGTACCCCTGACCGACGATCACCACCGGTGCGTTCGCCATGTCTCCCACTTTCCGGATGAAAGCCCGATAACCGGCATAGGTATTTTAAGCACCGTAACCGTCTATCATGTGCCCGAATCTGGTTTGTCAGGTCTGCTGAAAAATCGTTCGTGCCGGTGTGGCGGCCTGCCAGACAATCGCCGGATGACAGCGACCACCGAGGCTCCGTCACTTCCTGCTGGGTACACCCAGCGGCCCGCCGGGCCCGATGATGCATCCACCGTCTTCCAGCTGATCGCCACCTGCAACACCGCGGTCATCGGCCGGCCCGACTACACCCTTGACGAGGTCGCCGACGAACTCGCCGACCCGGACTTCGACCCGACGCGGGACGGTTGGCTGGTGCGCGACCCGGGTGGCGTGGCGGTCGGCTGGGGTTGGGCGTGCCGCAAGGGGAGCAGCGACAACATCGACGTCGAGGCCTACCACCTCGACTCCGAACCGGTGGTCGGCGACTGGCTCTGGCACCGTGCCCAACGCCGCGCCGTCGCGATCGCCGCCGAACTGGGCCACTCCCGGGCCGTGCTGGACGTCGGCTGCTACCGGGAGGACACCGCGACGGCCGGCCGACTGGCCAACTTCGGCTTCTCGGTGGCGACCGTGTACAACCGGCTGTTCGTCCCGCATGATCCGGCGAGCCCGAGGGCCGACCCCGGGGCACCCGAGGGTGTGCGGATCAGCAGCACCGGTGACGATCCCGAGGCCCGTCACCAGGCATGGACCGTGCACCAGGCCGCCTTCGCCGACCACTTCGGTTTCGTGGCCAAGGCCTACCCCGACTGGGTCAGGCAGCTCGAGTCACACAGTGACCACGACTGGTCGCTGGGCGAGGTCGCGTACCTGGACGGCGTCCCGGCCGCGATGGTGCTACGGTCGCATGCCTTCGTGGCCGACGAGCAGAGCGGCTACGTACGGCTACTCGCGGTCCGACCTCAATGGCAGGGGCGTGGCCTGGGTCGTCTGCTGCTTCGCCGGGCGTTCGCCGCCGACGCCGCCGACCGGCGGCGGGGCACATTCCTGCACGTCGACACCGACCCCCGCCGGCCGGCGCTGCGCCTGTACCTCGCCGAGGGCATGCGGCCGGTCCAGATCATCGATGCCTGGCGACGGACCGTCCCGGTGACGCCCTGACCCGGTGAGGTGCCCGACCCGACAGACTGGACGGCGATGACAAGCCGGACCGGCTCACCGCTCGGCCGCGAGCCCGGCCACCGTCCGCCGGATAACCTGCTCGAACAGCTCCCCGTCGACGACGGCCAGTGACGCGGTCATCGACACCACGATCAGCGTGGTGTCGACCTGTACGACAGCCAGCGCGGTCGTCGCCGTGACCCGTCCGGCACCGCGGCCCAGCGTCCGGACCACGTCCATCCGCCAGACGCGGTCGCCGATGGCCGGTGCCACGCGGGGCAGCGACTGTACCCGTAGTCCGGACCGTCCGTCGGTGAACTCCCGACAGGCCGCACCGGCCCGTTCGACCGCGGCGAAGACCATCTCCACCGGCCTTGCCGAGGACATCGCGTCCGGCCGGTACGACACGACGTCGATCTGCAGGGTGCTCCGGCCGAGCCCAGCGCCGCCGGGTGCGGCCCGCGTCGCGTAGCGCGCCACGCCCCGGCCGGTCCGTCCAGCGGCGGCGCGGCGCAGATAGTCGTCAACGATCGACGGCTGGCAGCCGGCCGGTCGACTCCCCGCCGGTGGCGGTGCCGGAAGCGGATCCGCCCGCCACGCCGGGCCGAGCACGGGCTCGACGGCCCGGGCGGCCCGGTTCGCCGCAGCCGTGTCGATCGGAACCGGACCGGCGCTTCTCGGCGTGTCCGGAGCCCGGTGGGCGTGGTCCGGGTCGGGCCCGCCGCGCGGGCCGGATCCGCTGTCCGGGACGGTGGGCGACGGCCGGATCAGCAGCGGCGCGGCGAGGTCCGGCGCGGCCGCGGTGCCCACCGGAAAGGCGAGCAGCCCGGCGACGACTCCGGCCAACGTCGCCGGGACGGCCGCCGCGCCGGGCGAACCGGTCCGCCCGGCGGTCAGCACCGGCAGCAGACCGGCCAGGACCAGCAGGGCGGGTGCCAGTGCAGCACCGGCGACCAGCTGATCTCCAACGGCCGGTGCCAGGTGCCACAGGACGGACGCCCCGGCTTGGCCCCCCGCACCGGCGATCACCCCGGCGGCTGGCACGGCGTACCAGGTTACCGTCCGGGCACCACCCGGTCCGCAGCGTAGTCCGACGGTCAGGCTGGCGACGGCGACGGCCAGCAGCAGCACGCGGCTCATCGACCCGGCAGGCGTGCCCTGCCCCGGGCCGGTGCACGCGGCACCGGCGGCCAGCGCGGCGCTCGCCGAGGCCAGTAGCCACGGCCAGCCGCGCAGCACGGCGCGGCGAGCGCTCTGGCCCGAGGCGATCCGGTCCAGCTCGGCGCGCACGAGCGGGTCGAACACCACCGGAACCAACGGCAGTCGGGCCGCCGCCGCCGGTAGCACGACCGCCGGCCGCTGGCCTGGACCGGCGGTGCTGTCCGTCCTGCGGCCGCCGATACGCAACCGGGGTCGGTCGGAACCGACCAACCGGTGCTGCCGGCAGAGTTCCTCGAAGCGCGCCTCGGCCATCGGATGGGCCGGGGGCAGCCGGGCGATCCGGCGTTGGGCGCACACCGTCGTGACCAGCGTCCCGGCCAGCCCACTGCCGAGCGCGATCGCTGCCCCGGAGGCCATCAGGGCACCGACGGCCCAGGTCGCCTCGGTCAGGCACATCGCCTGGTCGCCGGCGGAGGGCGGGCAACGGGTCAGCACGTCCAGGTACGCCAGCCCGATGGGACGGTATGCCAGGGCCAGTATCCCGCCGGTTGCCGCACCGAGCGCGGCGAGTGCGACCGCGACCACCAGCAGGGGCCATGTCCTGCCACACCTGGGCGTCATGCCGACAGACCCCCGCATATAGCCATCCGTGCCGGACCATGTACCGAACGTAGACATGATGGGGGATTCCGTCCCGCTGGTCCAGCGCGACCTGCGGCGACCGTCAGGTGGAGTAGCCTCGGAAACACTGTGGAAGGCGACTACGGGGTCAACAAGCGGGCCGGTGCCGAGCGCGCCGGTGCCGAGCGCGCCGGTGGTGAGCGGGTCGGTGACGCGCAGCGCAACCACGTCGTCGAGTTGCTCGCCCGGGCACTCGGTGAGGGCTACCTTGACCTCGCCGAGTACGAGCGGCGGCTGGTTGAGGCGACTGCGGCGACAACGTCGGGGGAGCTCGTCGTGCAACTGACCGATCTGCCGCGGCGGTTCCACTGGGACCCTCGTACGCCGGTCGTCGGGTCGTCGGTCGCCGACCGGGCCCGAATCCGGCGCACCACTGCCGCGTTGATCATCGCCGTCGCGTCGTTGCCGTTCGCCGCCTGCTACGGCGTCGGCGCGGTACCCGCTGTCGCGGCGATCGTCCTGGCGGGTCCGGGCCGACGGGTTCCAGGTCAGCGGGCCATGGCGCTGGCAGCGACCGTGGTCGGATTGGTCGGCGTGGTCGGGTCCGTGCTGAGTATCGTCCTGCTACTCGTCGTCGGCTGAGACGCCCGGCCGTCTCCCGGTAAAGTGCCATCTACGGACCGGCCGGGCCCGGCCGTCGCGGACAGGTGCGATCGTCGATGGCATGTGCCCGTCACGAACGGCCCGACATGCCGGGGTCATCCTTGTTCTACTGCTGTGTCTGACCGCCTGCGCCGCGACCAGCGCGAAATGCCGCAACAACAGTTGTACGGTCGCCGTCAAGACAACCGAAACTGCAAGCGTGGAGATTCTCGACCACCAGATGGAATTCCGCGATCTCGTCGCCGGATCGGTGACCGTGGTCTACGCCGGACAGCCCTATTACATCCCGGTCGGGCAGACGGCGGGGGTCGGTCCGCTGACCGTGACGGTGACCTCGGCGGACCCGGGTCGGGCACAGCTGGTCATCTCTGCGGACCAGCACACCGGCGCGGATGCCGGTCGTGGTCACCGCTGAATCCAGAGACGCAGTTCCTGTGGGTCGAGGCAGGCAAGTACCGCTTCGTGCAGGATCATGCTGGCTGCCCGAGCCAGGGTGAGGTCGAACTGTCCGGTGCGGCCGTCGGGCATCCGCAGCGCGACCGTGCCGGTACGCCGGTCCACGGCACAGCGCAGCGGCAGCTCGGCGGCCCGGCCACCCGGCGAGCGGACCAGGACCCGCAGCTCGACCACGCCGTCGGAGACCCGTCGATCGACCATGGGACCGCTGCCCGGCGGGGCAGGTCGACCGGCCGGCGCAGGCCGGTCGCGTGCTGCCGGCTGGCGTTGGGGACGCCGGGGCGGATCGCGCTCCGGGCGGCAGGTCGCTGTCGTGGTGCGTCCGGCGGGTGGGCCCGGCGTGGTCGCGGGCCTCGCCGGCCGGGCGGTACGCACGGGTTCGGGTGGTGGCCGCCGGTCGGCGCGGGGCGCTAGTTCGGGGCGGCCGAGCACCACGGTGTCCACGCCGGTGCCCTCTGCGCCGGTGACTCGGTACCGGACGGTGACCGCGGTGTCGGACAGGTTGAGCACCACTCCGGGCCGCCAGGCCCCGCT
The DNA here is from genome assembly GCF_056160425.1 of Micromonospora sp. ABR4_055. Taxonomy (NCBI): domain Bacteria; kingdom Bacillati; phylum Actinomycetota; class Actinomycetes; order Micromonosporales; family Micromonosporaceae; genus Micromonospora; species Micromonospora sp. ABR4_055. Next base: position 6,870 of record NZ_JBSWXD010000116.1, on the reverse strand, counting down.
ACGGTGGATCCAGATCGGATCACCTCGCCGGTACGCCGTCACGGTGTGCGCCGTACCGGCTGGCGGCAGGCGCGAGCTGCGGCCCGTGCCGCTCACCGGAACTCGTACCGCATTATTGGGAACTGCCTCTGATCGCCGGGACAAAGTCGTTACGTTGCCCGGCCGACGATACTTCCTCGATGACCGGGTGCGGCAGGGGTCGATGCCTGGTGCCTATTCGGATATTGCGGACCAGGGGGTGGGGAGGCCGAGTCGTGCCGTCTTCCCGACGATCAGGAAAGATGGTCGGGTGCTCCGCCGGATATCGTGCGGTTCCTGCCGCGTTGCCGAGGACCGTTTGACATGACTCGGCGTGAACACGTTTTCGAGGACCATGCGCTGTCGGGTTTCCCGTACCGCTGCGGCCTCGCCGCTGGCATGCGTGGACGTACCGGCCCGATGGTCGATCGGACGGCTACCGCCGCCTTGGCGAAGCGGTCTGCCAACTCTCCGTAGTGTTCACGCGGGTGGCCGACGTCTGTCGGTCGAGAGCCCGCTGACCGACAGACGTCAAGGGGAGGCGGGCGCGTGCGGCACCGGCAGGCAAGGGAGACCAACCCAGCTTCCTAGGAAGCATCAGGGGCTGTGCCACCAGTTGCCCCCGACGGACCTCAAATGTCCATCAGATACTCAGCAGGGCAAGTGTCTGCAGTGGAGCGCGAGAGCTGGATCGGCCGACCGGCGTCAAAGCTGCAGCGGCGGGTGGGAGCGTTGCTCAACCATCCAGTGGACTGCGGCGCATCGCCGGGCCGGCCGGAGCGCCGCTGATCAGCGGCGTGCGGCGATGCCGTCCAGGAAGAGGGTGGTGCAGTCGTTGATCAGCCGGTTGAGCGAGTACTTGCCGCCCGGCCTGAACCATCGCACGGTGAGCCACACTGCATCGCGGGTGAGCCGGTAGAAGGTCTTCGGGTCGATGTCGGAGCGCAGAGTACCGTCCCGGCGGCCGGCGTCGATGACGGTGAGCCAGACGCTCTCCACCTCCTTGGCCACGCCCTTCAGGTAGCCGAACCGGGGTAGACCACGCAGGTAGTTCGCGTCGTTCTGATAGATCTCGGTGGCGTGCGGGTGGCTGGCGGCACACTCGAGCGAGGCCCGGATGAGTTGCCGCAGTTGGTCGTCCGGCCCTTCCGGCCCGTCGAGGATCTGCTGGTAGCGGGCGCGCAGGTCGGCGAGGTAGCTGGAAATGATCTCGTCGACCATCGCTTCTTTGGACTCGAAGTGGTGGTAGAGGCTACCGGAGAGGATGCCCACGTCGTCGGCGATCTCGCGGACGGTCGTGCCGGCGACGCCCCGGCTGGCGAACAGCGCGCCAGCCCGGTGGAGTATGTGCTCTCGTCGGCTGCGGGAAGTCACCATTGTCTCCCTGGTCGTGTAGCGGTGAAGCGGACACTTGCTTGGCACCTTCCGCGACGAGCCGGCCCGGCGGATACAGCCGGATTCGGCAGTCAACCATGGCGGCTCTCTGACCAATGTGATCGGTGACCGGGTGGTCATCACGAGGGGCGGAGGAGGTACGTCCGTCAGTCTAGGACCCAGGCAAGACGATTAACCGTACGCGGCGCAATCTAGTCCAGTGTGTCCTGATCGGCGCTCCCTGCGCTGTGCTCAGGCTCAGGTGTACGGTCAGCATGGACGGTCGGATCCGGGCGGCGTCCGCCGCGACTGCGGATAGGCACACCCGAGTAGTGCAGTCGCCGGTGCACGTAGCTGTACGACACGCCGAGCTCGGCAGCGATGCGCCGGATCGGCGCTCCGGCGAGGTACCTGCTGACGATCTGGGCGCTCGTCGGACGCTCGTCGGGCGTGGTGGCCGGCATGACTGCTCCCTGGCCGTGACGGGACGGTGGTGTCGTTGCGGATGTCTGCCGGACGAAGCCGGAGGCTGGTCCGTCGTCACCATGTCCCGTCAGGGGGAGCGGAGGTTGTCCGGCCGGGTTGTCAGATCAACGGCACCCGGGACGACGGGTCAGGCCGCCCGGTCCCGGCGGTGGCGGATGCTGGCCACGCCGCCCCGGACCACCCGCAACGGTGTCGGGTTGGCCGCCGGTGGTTCCTCGTCGAGTTCGACGCGCCAGCGTGACCGCGTGCGGCCAGCGTCGCCCGGTGACGTGTCTGGGTCGCCACCGCGTCTGCGCAGCGCCAGGATGAGCAGGTACCCGGCGACGACCAGGCCGTGGCTGAGCAGCCGTGGGTAGTCGACCCGCCCGGTGATCACGTCGTTGACCGACAGCAGCGCCAGCACCGCGACGAACGCGGTCAGGGTCGGCAGCATCCCGGCCGGCCGGGTGCGCCGGACGGCGATCCACACGAAGCCGGCGCCGAGGGCGACGTTCCAGGCCGCGGACTCGTGCCACAGGTGGTTGGGTGCGGTCCCACCGACCGGATCGGGAACATGCAGATGGCCGTCGGCGACGCCGCCGATCTGGGCCGCGCCGAGCAGGAACTGCGCGATTCCGAGGACGCCGAGGGCGTACCGCAGCAGCAGGGCGACCCGGGCGGCGGCCAGCCGTCGGGGCGGCGCGAGTGCGTCGAGCACCGACTCGTCGATGGCACCGACCGGTTCCGGGCCGGTCCGCCGGGCGAGACTGGTGACCACGGCGGCATCGGCGTACCAGTCCCGGCAACCGGCACAGCCGGTCAGGTGGTCCCGCGCCGCAGCCGACTCGGCGACGTCGGTCTCCCCGTCGAGTTCGGCCGACAACAGCTCACGAAAGTCCACGCACCCCACATGTCAATAGTCGGCCTGCCCGCCGGGACGGTTCCCACCGGGGTGGCGCCCGGCCGGGAAGACGCCACCGGGCGGGTGGACTATGGCGGGGGAGGCTTGCCGGATACCCTTCCAGTCATGCCGCACGCCGCACCGGACGACGCCCAGATCACCCGTTGGGCCCTCGCGGCCCGCGACGGTGACCGGGCGGCCGCCACGTCGTTCGTCCAGGCCACCCAAAGTCAGGTGCAGAGGTTCCTCACCCATCTGGTGGACAGCACCGAGGCGGAGGACCTCGCCCAGGAGACGTTCCTGCGGGCGATGCGGTCGTTGCCGCGCTTCGCTGGACGCTCCAGCGCGCGTACCTGGCTGCTGTCCATCGCCCGGCGGGTCGCCGTCGACCATATCCGCGCCGTCGTGGTGCGGCCCCGGGTCGCCGATCTGGCCGACTGGCAGGCGGTGGCCGAGGCCGTGGTCGTCGGCCCACGCTTCGAAGAAGCCGTGGCGCTGCGTCAGCTGCTGGCCGGCCTGGCCGCCGACCGCCGGGAGGCGTTCGTGGCGACCCAGGTGCTCGGGTTGAGCTACGCCGAGGCCGCCGAGGTCTGCGGCTGCCCGGTCGGGACGATCCGGTCCCGGGTCGCTCGGGCCCGCGAGGACCTGGTCGCCGCAATGACGGAGTCGGGGCGGCAGTCCGGCCGGCAGCTACGAGCGATCAGCTGATCTCTCGTGCCCCTGTCCCGCGGGACAGAGTCGGCGGCGGCGTTCGACGCCGTCCTGGCCCGCAATCCGGTGGGCACCGGGATGTACCGGGTCACCGAGTACCAGCCGAGCTCCAGCGCGACATACGAGCGCAACCCCGACTACTGGGACCCGGATGCGGCCGCCGCCGCTCGGATGGAGTTCACCAGTATCACCGACTCCCAGCAGCGGCTCAACGCGCTGCGGACCGACTCGATCGACGCCACCATCCTGGACGCGGCGAACGTCGCCGCGGCCGAGTCGGCCGGTCTGGTGGTGGACTCCGCCCCGGTGCTGCAGTTCTACCACCTGCAGCTCAACCTGTCCCGCGAGTACCTCGACGACGTGCGGGTACGGCGGGCAATCAACCATGCGATCAACCGTGAGGACCTGGTCAGCGGCCTGCTGTTCGACCTCGGCGAGCCGGCGGTCCAGCCGTTCCCGAGCGGGTACTTCGCCCACGACGAGTCCGTCGCCGACCTGTACCCCTACGATCCACAGCGGGCCCGGCAGCTGCTCGACGAGGCCGGCGTACCCGAGGGCCACACCCTGGAGTTCATCAACCAGAACGCCCCCGCGTAGACCCAGCTGACCGAGGCGCTGCAGGCACAGCTGGCGGAGGTGGGTCTCAATGTCGAGATCACCCAGACGGTCAACTTCGCCAACTCCTTCTACGTCGAAGGCCAGGGCGACGCCGGAGCGATCAACTGGACCGGCCGGCCGGATCCGTCACAGACCGTCGGGCTGGTCATCGCCGAGAACGGTTTCGCCGACCCGGGCAAAGTGACCACGCCCGAGGTGACCGCCCTCTACCAGGACCTGCAGGCCACCACGGACGAGACGCATCGGCAGGAACTGGCCCGGCAACTGTCGGCCCGGATCATCACCGACGCCCTCGACGTCGTCCTCGACTTCCCGTACAGCAACGTCGCGTACAGCGACAAGGTGGTGGCCTGGAGAACTGGCTCGCCGGCAAGCTGGAGTTCCCCGGCGTCGGCACGACGACGATCAGGCATGGTGAGGACATGATCGGACTCGTCGGCCGGCGCCTGTTGACCATGGTGCCGCTGCTGCTGTTCGTCACACTCGTGGTGCACGGCATCGCGATCTTCGTCGCCGGCGACCCGGCGGTCCGGATCGCCGGGGAGAACGCCACCGCCGAACAGATCGCTCTCACCCGGGACCGGCTCAACCTCGACGAGCCGTGGCCGGTGCGGTACTGGCGGTGGCTCACCGACGCGGTCCGGGCGATCTCGGCAACTCGATCTTCAACGCGGTGCTGCAGCCACCCACCGGCGGACACCTGCTCGGCACCGACGACCTGGGCCGGGACCTGCTGAGCCGGCTCATCGTCGGCGCCCGGCCGTTGCTGCTGGCCGTGCTGCAGTCCCTCGCGGTCGGGGTCGGCTTCGGAGTGCCGATCGGGCTGCTCGCGGTGCTGCTGCCGGCGTTGCCCGGTGGGCTGCTGATGCGGATCGTCGACGGGTGATGGCCTTTCCGCCGCTGCTGCTGGCGATCGGCGTGCTCGGCCCAGGGCTCAGCCAGGCGATGATCGCCGTCGGCGTGGTGTTCGTGCCGCGGTTCGCCCGGCTGACCCGCACCAGTGTCCTGCAGGTCTACCACGAGACGTACATCGACGCCTCGCGGGTCATCGGCACCCCGCTGGGTCGGCTGGTCCGCTGGCACGTGCTGCCGAACATCACCGGCCCGGTCGTCGTGCAGGTGGCGGTGGCCAGTGGGTTCGCCATGCTCGCTGAGGCCGGTCTGAGCTTCCTCGGGCTCGGTGTCCAGCCGCCGGACGCGAGCTGGGGCGCGCTGCTCGGCCGAGCGCTGCCGTACGTCGACACCGCCTGGTGGCTGGCGGTCGCCCCCGGCGCGGTGATCACCTCGACCGTGCCGGCCACGAACGTGCTCGCCGACGGCGTCGGTGACTCGCTCGGCCGCGAATCCAGGAGCCCGCGTTGACCACACCCGCCAGGAGCACCGAATCTGCCAGGAGCACCGCTCAACCGGCGCCGGTCACCGGCGCGGTGCTGCAGGTCACCGACCTCACCGTCGCGGTGGGTAGCGCCGCCGCCGGCGGCTGGACCGACCTCGTTCACAAAGTGCCGTTCGAGGTGGCCGCAGGTGAGACCGTGGGGCTGGTCGGGGAGTCGGGCTGCGGCAAGAGCACCACCGCGCTGGCGTTGATGGGGCTGCTGCCGCCCCGGGACCTGCGGGTCGGGGCGGCACGGTCCGGCTCGACGGGACCGACCTGTACCGGTTGTCCCGTCGGGGCTGGGAGGACGTCCGCGGCGACCAGATCTCCATGATCTTCCAGGAGCCGATGTCCAGCCTGCACCCGGCGTTCACCGTCGGCGAGCAGATCGCCGAGTCGGTACGCCGGCACCGGGGGCTGTCCCGCCGGGCGGCCGCCGACCGGGCGGTCGAACTGCTCGACCTGGTCGGCGTGCCGGACGCCCGGTCCCGGGCCCGGGCGTACCCGCACGAGTTTCTCCGGCGGCATGCTGCAGCGGGTCCTGATCGCCATCGCGCTGGCCTGCGAGCCGAAACTGCTGGTCGCTGACGAACCGACGACGGCCCTGGACGTCACCGTACAGGCGCAGATCCTGGATCTGCTGCACGAGATGCGCGACCGGTTCGGGCTGGCCGTCCTGCTGGTCACCCACGACCTCGGGGTGGTCGCCGAAGTGTGCGATCGGGTGGTGGTGATGTACGCCGGCCAGGTCGTCGAGGAGTGCGACATCGACACCTTCCTCGCCGGTTCCCGCCATCCGTACAGCCGGGCACTGCTGGCCGCCGCGCCGGACGCCGCCGTCGACGGCGAACTGACCTGGATCCCCGGTGCCCCGCCCGGCCCGGACGAACTGCCGTCCGGCTGCCGGTTCCAGCCGCGCTGCCGGTACGCCCGCGACGCCTGTCGCAGCGGACCGATCGTGCTGCGTCGCACGGCCGACGGACACGCGAGCCGTTGCCTGCTCGACCCGGAGGCGATGACCGATGAGTGAACTACTGCGCCTTTCCGACCTGCACGTCACGTTCCCGGGCCGGTCGCTGTTCGGCCGCCGGGCCGCGCCGGTGCAGGCGGTACGCGGCGTGGACCTGACAGTGGCGCCGGGCGAGACGGTCAGCGCACTGGACGTGTCGACCCAGAACCAGATCCTCATGCTGTTGCGGGTGTTGCAGCGGGAACGGGGGGTGGCCCTGCTGTTCATCAGCCACAACCTGCTCGCCGTACGGCATGTCGCGGCCCGGGTGGCGGTCATGTACCTGGGCCGGGTGGTGGAGACCGGGCCGACCGCGCGGGTGTTCGCCGCACCGGCCCACCCGTACACCCGGGCGTTGCTCGCCGCCGTGCCGGGCGCGGCCCGGCGCCGCCAGCGCGG
>NZ_JBSWXD010000115.1:0-21841 GCF_056160425.1 Micromonospora sp. ABR4_055 | reverse complement strand
AAGCGACACGCCCGAGTTGATCACACCCGGGCCGTCACGCCACGTCACATCGACAGGGCTCGGTTCCGGATCGGCGGACCCCTTTCGGGAAGTCCTCCTGGTGGGAGTCAAAGATAGGCAAACTGCACATGAGCCGGCGATCGTAGGTGGGTAACATGGCGGGCTATGACTGACACCTCGTCGGACTTCGTCGTGCCGCCGGCTCCGTCTCTTGACGGCCTGGAGGACAAGTGGGTAGGCCGATGGGAAGAACTGGGCGTATACCGGTTCGACCGGACCGCGACCCGGAACGACGTGTTCTCGATCGACACCCCACCGCCCACCGTGAGCGGGTCGTTGCACGTAGGGCACGTCTTCTCGTACACGCACACCGACACGATCGCTCGGTATCAGCGAATGCAGGGCCGGGCGGTGTTCTATCCGATGGGGTGGGACGACAACGGCCTGCCGACCGAGCGGCGGGTGCAGAACTATTTCGGTGTACGGTGCGACCCGTCGCTGCCGTACGACCCGGATTTCACGCCGCCGGAGCAGCCAGGCAAGTCTGAAGTCCCGGTGTCGCGGCGCAACTTCATCGAGCTGTGCGAGCGACTGACCGTCACCGACGAGCAGGCGTTCGAGGCGCTGTGGCGGCGGCTGGGCCTGTCGGTGGACTGGTCGATGACCTACCAGACCATCGACGCCGCCGCGCGGCGGGTGTCGCAGCGGGCGTTCCTACGCAACGTGGCGCGCGGGGAGGCGTACCTGTCGGAGGCGCCGACGCTGTGGGACGTGAGCTTTCAGACGGCGGTCGCGCAGGCAGAGCTGGAGGACCGGCAACGGCCCGGCGCGTACCACCGGGTGGCGTTCCACCGACCGGGCGGCTCCCCGGTCTACATCATGACCTCGCGGCCCGAGTTGCTACCGGCGTGTGTGGCGCTGGTAGCGCATCCGGACGACGAGCGGTACCAGCCGCTGTTCGGCACGACGGTGCGCACGCCGCTGTTCGGCGTCGAGGTGCCGGTGAAGGCGCACCGGCTGGCCGTGCCGGACAAGGGCACCGGGCTGGCGATGATCTGCACGTTCGGTGACCTGATGGACGTGCTGTGGTGGCGGGAGATGCAATTGGCGACTCGCCCCGTCATCGGCCGTGACGGCCGAGTGCTGGCCGACCCGCCGCCGGGTCTGGACGGCCCCGAGGGTCGCGACGCCTACGCGCGGTTGGTGGGGGCCACCGTCCATACCGCCCGGGAGCGGGTGGTGGAGATGCTGCGGGTCTCCGGTGACCTCGACGGCGAACCGGAGAAAATCGTCCATCCGGTGAAGTTCTACGAGAAGGGCGACAAGCCGCTGGAAATCGTCACCACCCGGCAGTGGTACATCCGCAACGGCGGTCGCGACCTGGACATCCGCGAGACGCTGCGGGCCGCCGGCCGAGGGCTCGTCTGGCATCCGGAGTACATGCAGGCCCGCTACGACAGCTGGGCGACCGGACTGACCGGCGACTGGCTGGTCAGTCGGCAGCGGTTCTTCGGCGTCCCGGTCCCGGTGTGGTATCCGCTGGACGCCCATGGCGAGCCGGTCTACGACCAGCCGATCCTGCCGGACGAGGCATCCCTGCCGGTGGATCCGAGTACCGACGCCCCACCTGGCTACACCGCCGACCGCCGCGGCCAGGCCGGTGGGTTCGTCGGGGATCCGGACGTGCTGGACACCTGGGCGACGTCGTCGCTGACGCCACAGATCGCCGGCCGGTGGGGCACCGACGACGACCTGTTCGACCGGGTCTTCCCGATGGATGTACGCCCCCAGGCGCACGAGATCATCCGTACCTGGCTGTTCTCCACGGTCGTCCGCGCCCATCTGGAGCACGGCAGCCTGCCCTGGGCGCATGCGGCGATCTCCGGCTGGGTGCTGGACCCGGACCGCAAGAAGATGTCAAAATCCAAGGGCAATGCGGTGACCCCGATGGCCCTGCTGGAACAGTACGGCTCGGACGCGGCCCGCTACTGGGCGGTCAGCGGCCGTCCGGGCACCGACACGGCGTTCGACACCGGACAGATGAAGGTCGGCCGCCGGCTGGCAACGAAGATCCTCAACGCGTCCCGGTTCGTCCTCGGCCTGGGAGCACCAGCGCCGCACGCGGTGGTGGCGCAGGCGTTGGACCGGGCCACGCTGGCCGAGTTGGCCGTCGTGGTCGACGACGCCACCGCGGCACTCGACGGTTACGACTACACCCGGGCGTTGGAACGCACGGAGCACTTCTTCTGGCGGTTCTGCGACGACTACGTCGAGTTGGCCAAGACCAGGGCCTACGGTGAACGCGGCACAGCCGCGGCCGAGTCGGCACGAGCCGCGCTCACCACGGCGTTGAGCGTGCTGCTGCGGTTGTTCGCGCCGTTCCTGCCGTACGTCACCGAGGAAGTGTGGTCCTGGTGGCAGGTGGGCAGCGTCCACCGAGCCTCCTGGCCGTCGAGCGAGGAACTGCGGATGCTGACCGGTGACGCCGACGGCACGGCGCTCGCCGTCGCCGGCGACGTCATCGCCACGATCCGCAAGGCCAAGTCGGAGGCACGATCGTCGATGCGGGCCGAGGTGTCGAAGGTGCTTGTATGCGGCAGTGCCGACCTGCTGGCCGTGCTGGACACCATCGCCGAGGACGTGCAGGCCGCCGGCCGGGTGGGTTGGCTGGATACCGAGAAGGCCGACGGCTCAGGGCTGACCACGCAGGTGACGCTCCAATAGGGCCGGGTGACGATGGACGATCCAGGCCAGCCGGGTGACGATCACCACGCGGAAACTCGCATGCCCGGTACACCGCCCGCCGCTTAATGTGTAAGGCACAGACCCTGCACTGCTCATTACTGCACGGGGGTAACCGATGTCGCGTGCGCGGGGATGGCTACAGCAGACCACCAGCGGCCTGCCCCGGGCCTTCTGGTACCTGTGGACCGGCAGTCTGATCAACCGGCTCGGCTCGTTCGTCGTGATCTTCCTGGCCATCTACCTGACCGCCGGGCGCGGCCTGTCCGGCTCCCAGGCCGGCCTGGTGCTCGGCGCCTGGGGCGCCGGCGGAGCCGTCGGCACCCTGCTCGGCGGGACGCTCGCCGACCGCTGGGGGCGACGCCCGACGCTGCTCACCGCGCACCTGGGCGCTGCCACCATGCTGATCGTCCTCGGGTTGGCCGACCGGTGGTGGCTGCTCCTGGTGGGCGCCGCACTGCTCGGCCTGTTCAACGAGGGCGCGCGGCCGGCGTACGGGGCGATGATGATCGACGTGGTCCCGGCCGCCGACCGGCTGCGGGCCTTCTCGCTCAACTACTGGGCCATCAACCTGGGGTACGCGTTCGCAGCGGTGCTCGCCGGACTCGCCGCGCAGGTCGACTACTTCCTGCTGTTCGCGGTGAACGCGAGCACCACCCTGGCCACCGCCGCGCTGGTCTTCGTCAAGGTCGGTGAGACCCGGCCGGCGACCCAGGCGGCGGCACCGCTCGGCGCGGCCGTGGTCGCGGCCCGACCGGCCGGGTTGCTGGTTGTCGTCACCGACCGGGTCTTCCTCGGCTTCGTCGGGCTGAACGTGCTGCTGGCCATGGTGTTCATGCAGCACGGCTCGATGTTGCCGATCGCGATGGCCGACGACGGGCTGTCGCCCACCACGTTCGGCGCGGTGATGGCGCTCAACGGCGTACTCATCGTGATCGGGCAGCTCTTCGTCCCCCGGCTGATCACCGGCCGCAACCGCTCGCACGTGCTGGCTCTGGCGGCGGTGATCGTCGGGGTCGGCTTCGGCCTGACCGCCGTCGCCGACGTCGCCTGGTTGTACGCGGTGACAGTGCTGATCTGGACCGCTGGCGAAATGCTCAACTCGCCATCGAACGCGACGCTGATCGCCGAGCTGACCCCGGCCGCGCTGCGCGGCCGGTACCAGGGCGTCTTCTCGCTGTCCTGGTCGGTTGCCGCCTTCGCCGCGCCGATCACCGGCGGCTTCGTCTGGCAGTACGCGGGAAACACCGCGCTGTGGCTCGGCTGCGCCGCGATCGGCGGGGTGGTCGCGGTGGGTCAGCTGATCGCCGGACCGGCGCGCGAACGGCGGGCCGCCGAGTTGCGGACGGGCGCTTCGGTCGTGACCCGGCCGACCCAGTCCCAGCTCACGACGCCGGACCGATCCCAGCAGCCGCTGGCACCGGCCCGTCCGCAGTAGTTGCCAGGCCGGCAGAAACAAATAACCGGCGGCGGGGAGCGACACTCACCCCCGTAAGCGTCGCTCCCCCTCGCCGCCGGTTTCGGGTGGCGCCGTCCCCCAACGGCCCAATGCCACCGGTCCCCCGGCACCCAGCCCGGCAGTTCGGACCGAACCGGTCCGACGGCCCCCAGCCGATCCCGGGCTCGGAGCGTGGCTCAACCGTAGTTCCTGCCACTTCCGGTGGACAAGGCGATTCGGTTGTACCCCCAATCACACCATCGGACGTGCCGGGTGGGTTTAAGCCGCGACAACACCGGCGAGTGATGGCGAATACACACTCAGGCATCCTCGCGGTCGGGAGATTCGAGCCGGAAGAAATTGCTCTGCGTACCGTCCGTGCGCTGTTCCTGGTAGATGAAGTTCAACCGACGCTGATCAAACGTCCCAAACCACTCATCCCAGGAGATCTTTCGTAGATTACCGCCGCCGTAGCCGGGGAAGTCGATCCGCAGCACGCTCGGCCGGCCGTCACGAGGGGCGCTGACGGTCGCCGGTGCGCCGCCCCGGGCATCGGCCCACTGCCGGATCGTCCGGTGATCGGTGGTGACCAGGCTACGCCCGGCACGTTCGGCGTGCTGCTGCGGATCGTCGATACGCTGGGCGTACTTCAGTGAACTGGACGACTTGGCTCCGGACCGGATCTTGGCAGCACCCCCGCCGGACCGGTCACCGCCGCCCGCGCCAGCGGTGTTCCTACCCGCCGAACTGCTGCTCTTTCGGGCCGAACGGCTGCTCTTACGGGCCGAACTGCTGCTCTTACGGGCCGAACTGGTGCTCTTGCCGGCTGGTGCGGAACGTCGGGCAGTCGGCGAACCCGCCTTCGGCCGAGACGCCTGCTGCGCCCGCGCTGGCGTGCCACGGCGCATCGCTCGCGCCAACGACTTGATCAGATCGGGCTTGCGCAGGTTGGACGTCCCGGTCACCCCACGCTTGCGCAGCTGGTCTCGCAGTTCGTCGACGCGAAGGTCGGCAAGGTCGCTCTCCCGTACCGCGCCGCCGGCCCGGCCGATGGTCGCCGGGCTGGCCTTGCGGGCCGGGCTGGCCTTACGGGCCGAGGTGGAGCTACGGGCCGAGGTGGAGCTACGGGCCGAGGTGGAGCTACGGCCGGCCTTGGACCGTCCGTCCGACGCCGGGCTGCGGCGCCGGGTGCTGGTCTGTTGAGGCATGGTCTGCTCACTCCCTTTGACAGTGTCCCTGCGGGGGGGCAGTGGGCGACGATTACGCCACCATGCGAGCAGTACCCTGCTGGCTCCCTACAAACCTGGATCCTCCGGCGTCTTGTCGTCGAAAAGGTGCGCGAAGGCGCGCAGGTTCGCCAGCGATTCACCTCTCTTGACCCGCCATTCCCACTCGCGGCGGATCGCCGAACCGAAGCCGATCTCCAGCATCGCGTCGAATGACTCGTCGGCATAGGTGAGCACCGAGCCGAGTATCCGGTCCAGTTCGTCTTCGGTGAGACCGGCCAGCCCGACACGACCGGTGAGGTAGATGTCGCCGACCGCGTCGATCGAAAAGGCGACACCGTACATCCGGGCGTTGCGTCGCAGCAGCCAGGTCCACAACTCGGTACGCCGTTCATCGGGCTGCCGCATCACGAATGCTTCTATTCGCAGCGCCTGCTCGCCGACGATCAGATTGCACACCGTCTTCAGCTTGTGGGTGCCCGGCAACGTCACCGCGTACGACAGGTCACCGGTCGGTTCCCAGCTCAGCTCGCGCTCGGCGCAGACCGCCTCGATCAGCGCCGCCACCTCGGCTCGTCCGCTCATCGCACTCCTGGTCAGCCCACGCTCGCCGACAGGGCGTCGGCGTCCCGGGACATCCCGGCGGCGGTCGCCGCGCGGTACGCCCGCACCGCCCCACCGTAGACGTCGAGCAGCCCGGCCGCAGTGCGTGCCCAGGAGAACTGCCGGGCGTGTTCCACCGCGCCCCGCCCGAGCCGGTCCCGCAACGCCGGGGCGGCCAGCAGATCGTCGATCGCCCGGCCCCAGTCCTCCGGGCGGTGCCCGGCGACCAGCACTCCGCTGCGCCCGTCGCGGACCGCGGTGACCAGTCCACCGACGGAGGCGGCCAGCACCGGCGTGCCGCAGGCCTGAGCCTCCAGGGCGACCAGACCGAACGATTCGTTGTACGACGGCACCGCGACCAGGTCGGCGGCCCGGAACAGGGCCGGCAGGTCGGTACGGGCCAGCGGCGGCATGAACTGCACCAGATCGTCCACTCCCAGCGATCTCGCCAGGTCGATCAGAGCCCGCGGCTGGTCCAGACCGGTTCCGCTGGGGCCACCGGCGACCACCACCGTGAGATCGGCGACCGCGCCCGGATCCCGCCGACGTAGTGCAGCCACCGCGCGCAGCAGTACGTCGGGTGCCTTCAGCGGCTGGATCCGGCCGACGAACGCCACCAGATGGCCGCGGACCGGCAGGCCGAACCGCCGTCGGGCGGCCGCCCTGGTGGCCTGTTCCCGTCCGGGTGGGCCGGGCCGGAACCGGTCCAGGTCGACGCCCGGTTCGACCACGGACACCCGGTCCGCCCCGGCGCCGTACCAGTCGATCAACTCGCCGGCCTCGGTCCTGGTGTTGGCCACCAGATGGTCCGCCTCGCTGACCACCTGTTCCTCGCCGATGATCCGGCAGGCCGGTTCAGGCCGGTCACCGGCTGCCAGCCGGGCGTTCTTGACCTTGGCGAGAGTGTGCGCGGTGTGCACCAGCGGCACCCCCCAGCGCTCCTTCGCCAGCCACCCGACCTGCCCGGAGAGCCAGTAGTGCGAGTGGATCAGGTCGTAGTAGCCGGGTGCCCGGGCGGCTTCCGCCCGCAGCACCCCGGCGGTGAACGCGCAGAGCTGCGCCGGCAGGTCCTCCTTCGGCAGCGGTTCCAGCGGGCCGGAGATCACCTGCCGCACCCGTACGCCGGGTGCCATCTCCACCACCGGCGGTACGCCGCCCGCCGTCGCCCGGGTGAAGATCTCGACCTCCACGCCGGCCTCGGCCAGCCGCCGGGACACCTCGACGATGTAGACGTTCATGCCGCCGGCGTCGCCAGTGCCCGGCGAGTCCAGCGGAGAGGTGTGCACCGACAGTGTCGCGACCCGACGGGGACGCGGCGGCGGCTGGTTGTCACCCTGCCCGGCCTGACCCACCTGCACCACGTCGCTCCCTCCGCTCGCCTGATCGCAGCCAACGCCACCAACCAGGACGACCCGTCACATCTTCCCGGTACTGGCAGCGACATGCCGCACTACAGCGGGTGGAGGTGATCCACCTCTCGCCGGCGGCGACGCCCGGGGCCGACCGGCGGCGATCGTCCCGAGCCGCCGAGCGGCGACAATGGCGGGATGACACCGATCGCCATCGTCACCGGAGCGTCCAGCGGGATCGGCGCGGCCACCGCCCGCCGGCTGGCCGCCGAGGGCTTCCACGTGGTCGCCGCCGCCCGCCGCGGCGACCGGCTCGCCGACCTGGTCGACTCGATTCGCGACAACGGCGGGGCCGCCACCGCGGTGACCTGCGACGTCACCGACGACGGGTCGGTGGCCGGGCTGGCGCAGGCGGTCAGCGGGTTGGCCCAGCAGGGTGACCCGCCCGGGCGGGTCACCCTGCTGGTGAACAACGCCGGCGGGGCGCGCGGGCTGGACCCGGTCGAGTCCGCACCGGTGGCCGACTGGCGGTGGATGTACGAGGTGAACGTGCTCGGCACGCTGCGGGTCACCCAGGCTCTGCTACCGGCGCTGACCGCCAGCGGGGCCGGCACCGTCGTGGTGATCGGCTCCACCGCCGGGCAGGTCGTCTACGAGGGCGGTGGCGGCTACACCGCAGCCAAGCACGGCCAGACCGCGCTTACCGAGACGCTACGGCTGGAGCTGTGCGGCCGGCCGGTCCGGGTGGTCGAGATCGATCCGGGCATGGTGCGTACCGACGAGTTCAGCGTGAACCGGTTTGGCGGGGACACCGCGCGGGCCGACGCGGTCTACGCCGGGGTGGCCGAGCCGCTGGTCGCCGACGACATCGCGGACTGCGTCGCCTGGTGCGTCACCCGCCCGCCGCACGTCAACGTGGACCGGCTGGTGGTCCGCCCGTTGGCCCAGGCAGCGCAGCACAAGGTGCATCGGGTGCTGCCCGGGTGAGCGGGGGGCGGGCGGCCCGGCCGGGCGGAGCCCGCGCGACCGACCCGGCACGGCCGGTCGGCGAGGTCACCCGGGGCACCACCGCACCGAACCGACTGCGCCGGGCCGACCGGTGGATCGCGTACCGCTGCGGGCCGGCGCTGACGGACTCGGCCGGTCCACCGCTGGTTGTCGACCTGGGTTTCGGTGCCCATCCGGTGACCACCGTCGAACTGGCCGCCCGGCTGCGGGCGGTGCGGCCGGACGTGCGGGTGGTCGGGCTGGAGATCGACCCGGACCGGGTCACGGCGGCGGCTCCGGCTGCCACGCCACCAGAACTGATCTTCGGCCGGGGTGGATTCGAGCTGGCCGAACTTCGGCCGGTGCTGGTCCGCGCGTTCAACGTGCTGCGCCAGTACGCCGAGTCCGACGTCGCAACGGCGTGGGCGACGATGCGCGCCGCGCTGGCCCCCGGCGGGTTGCTGGTCGAGGGGACCTGCGACGAGCCGGGCCGGGTCTGCTCCTGGGTGCTGCTCGACGCCACCGGGCCGGTCTCGCTGACCCTGGCCGGCCGGTTGGCCACCCTGGCCGGCCCGGCCGGCGGCGGGCCGGCGGTGCTCGCCGAACGGCTACCGAAGGCGCTGATCCACCGCAACGTGCCGGGCGAGCGGGTGCACGCGCTGCTGCGGGCGCTCGACGAGAGTTGGCGGGCGGCGGCCGGCTATAGGCCGTACGGGCCACGGCAGCGCTGGCTGCACACGGTGTCGGCGCTGCGGGACGGCGGCTGGCCGGTGCTGGACCGACCGGCGCGGTGGCGGCTCGGCGAGTTGACCGTGCCCTGGTCGGCGGTGGCCCCGACCGACGGCGCAACGGTCGAATCCTGCCGGCGGGTCAGCTAGTCGAACGAGCAGTTGATCAGGACCGGCTCCGGGTGCAGTGCGACGCCGAACCGGTCGCGGACCCCGTCCCTGATGGTGCCGGCCAGGTCGAGCAGCGCGGCGGTGCTGCCGCCGCCCCGGTGGGTGAGTGCCAGGGTGTGCTTGCTGGAGATGGCGACCGGCGCGTCGCCACCCGGGTAGCCCTTGCCGTACCCGGCCTTGTCGATCAGCCACGCCGCGCTGACCTTGACCGCGTCGCCACCGGCGACCGGCCAGGTCGCCGGCTCGCCCGTCCCGGCGGCGGCGACCCGGGCGTGGAACCGCCGCGCGGCGGCGGCGTCCAGCACCGGGTTGGTGAAGAACGAGCCCACCGAGCGGGTGTCCGGGTCGGTGGCGTCGAGCACCATCCCCTTGCCGGCCCGTAGCCGCAGCACGGCGGCACGGGCGTCGGCCAGCGGCACCCGGTCACCGACGGCGACGCCGAGGCTGCGGGCAAGCTCGGCGTAGCGCACCGGGGTGGACAGTTCGCTGCGGGCCAGTTGGAAGTCCACCGCCAGCACCAGGTAGCGGTCGTTGCGTTTGAACAGGCTGTCGCGGTAGGCGAACCGGCAGTCGGCGGCAGGCAACGCGTACCGCTCGTCGGTGAGCCGGTCGTGCACGTGCACGGCCTGCACGGTCTCGGCGACCTCCTGACCGTAGGCGCCGACGTTCTGGATCGGGGTGGCGCCGGCAGCGCCCGGGATGCCGGACAGGCACTCCACCCCGGACCAGCCGGCGGCGACGGTCGCCGCGACCAGGTCGTCCCACGGCTCGCCAGCCTCGACCCGAATGGTGACGGTGGCCGGACCACCAGCCCTCGCCGGTTCCTCGGTGACCACCTGGAACCCGGTGGAGCGGACCAGGATCACCGTGCCGGGGAAGCCGTCGTCGCCGATGACCACGTTGCTGCCGCCGCTGAGCAGCAAGATCTGCTCCCCGCGCCGGCCGGCGTCACGGACCGCCTCGGTCAACTCGTCGGCGGTGGTCGCGGTGACCAGCCGGTCGGCCGGGCCGCCGAGGGCGAGCGTGGTATAGCGTGCCAACGGCGCAAGGGCCGTCGGGTCTTCAGCAGATGGCGCGTGGGCACTAACGTCAGGCACACCCCTCACCCTAGGCTGGATTCCACCCGCGCCACGCCACTGGCTGTCGGCTCGACCCGGAGGATCATGATGAGCAGGCTGCACGGCTCCAAGGACTTCTGGCTCGGCGCACTACGGGCGGACGGTCCGGCGTTCCGGGCCGCGATCGCCCAGGTGCCGCTGGACGCGCCGGTGCCGTCCTGCCCGGACTGGACGGTCGTCGACCTGGTGCACCATCTCGGCGTCGTGTACGTGTGGGTGCGGGAGACCGTGTCGCGCGGTGTCGCCGATCCGCGGGAGGAGCGGCCGCCGGTGGTTGCCAAACCCGACGGGGCCGAGGCGGTCGGCTGGTGGCAGCAGGAGTTCGACGCGCTGGTCACCCTGCTGGACGGGCTCGACCCGGAGATACCGGCATGGAACTGGGCGCCGCAAGCCAAGAAGGTGGGCTTCTGGGTCCGGCGGATGGCGCACGAGACCGCGGTGCACCGCTGGGACGCGCAGACGGCGATCGCCGGGGTGGAGCCGGTGGAGGCGAAGCTGGCCGCCGACGGGATCAGCGAGGTGCTGGACTCCTGGCTGCCGGCGGGCCGGCGGCGCAGGCGCCAGCCAGCGTACGGAGTGGCGCATCTGGTGGCGACCGACGCCGAACAGGAGTGGTACGTCCGGTTGCGGGGCGAGGGTATGGCGCTGCTGGACACCGACACGATCCTCGACTCCGATGATCACCACACCCGGACCCTGGCCACCGGCACCGCGAGTGACCTGCTCCTCGCACTCTGGGGTCGGGTGCAGTTCGACGTGCTGGACGTCTCCGGCGACGCAGCGCTGCTGGACGCGCTGCGGGTCGGCTGACCCACTGCCCGCTCTTCCGTCCGTCGGCTCCGGGGTAGGTAACGCGCCGGCAACGTTCTGAGAACGCTCTCTTGACAGGCAGTGATTGACCTCCCACTCTCGTGAGAGCGCTCTCACCGACCACGCCCGGCCAGTCGGTCAGGCCGCCAGGGTCGACAGAGAGCCAGCCAGCAAACACGCAGTTTCCGCACCCCACCATGCCTGGATCCGAGAGGGGTCAATCCATGGGCACCGATTCACGCCGCCGACTGGTCACCGCGACCGCCGCCGCGGTCACCGTGCTCGCCGCAGCTACCGGCTGCGGCGGCGACGAAGCCGCCGACGACGGCACCATCACCCTGACCGTCGACGTCTTCGGCCAGTTCGGCTATGAGGAGCTGTACAAGCAGTACGAGGCCGAGAACCCCGGGATCAAGATCGTCGAACGGGGCACCGGTACCAACCTTGACGAGTACTCCCCCAAGCTGACCCAGTGGCTGGCCGCCGGCAAGGGTGCAGGCGACGTCGTCGCCATCGAGGAGGGCCTGCTCATCGAGTACAAGGCCAATCCGCAGAACTTCGTGAACCTGCTCGACCACGGCGCCGCCGAGCTCGAAGGCAACTTCATGCCGTGGAAGTGGGACCAGGCGCTGACCGCCGACGGCAGCCAGTTGATCGGGCTCGGCACCGACGTCGGCGGCATGGCGATGTGCTACCGCACCGACCTGTTCGAGGCCGCCGGGCTGCCGACCGACCGCGACGAGGTCTCCGCGCTCTGGCCGACCTGGCAGGACTACATCTCCGTCGGCGGGCGGTTCATCGAGGCCGACACCGGCGCGTCGTTCCTGGACGCGGCGACCCAGACATTCAACACGATCGTGCTGCAGACCGCCGGTGCCGCCGAGGGTTACCACTACTACGACCTCGACGACAACCTCGTCGTCGACACCAACCCGGCCGTCAAGCAGGCCTGGGACATCACCATGGACATCATCGACTCCGATCTGAGCGGCAAGTACGGTGCCTGGTCCGACGAGTGGGTGGCCGCGTTCAAGCAGGCCAAGTTCGCCACCATCGCCTGCCCCGCCTGGATGACCGGGGTCATCGAGGGCAACGCCGGCCCGGAGGCGGCCGGCAAATGGGACATCGCCAAGGTGCCCGGTGACGGCGGCAACTGGGGCGGATCGCACCTGGCGGTGCCGGCGCAGAGCGAGCACCAGGAGGAAGCCGTCAAGCTGGTCAAGTTCCTGACCAGCCCGGAGGGGCACATCGGGGCGTTCAAGGCCAAGGGCCCGCTGCCGTCGTCGCCGCAGGCGCTCGACGATCCGGCGATCCTGGAGGCGACCAGCGAGTACTTCAACGACGCCCCGATCGGGCAGATCTTCGGTGAGGGCGCCAAGAACCTCAAGCCGGTCTACATGGGACCGAAGAACCAGGCGGTCCGCACCGAGGTGGAGAACGCCGTCCGTACGGTCGAGCTGGGTCAGCGTACGCCCGACGAGGGCTGGACCGACGCGGTGAACAACGCCAAGACGGCGGCTGAGAAGTGACCGCGGGCCGGGTGGCGCAGGTCGAGCCGGGGCAGCCGGCCGCCGACGCCACCCGGCCGGCCCGGCGACAGCCCGAGCCGCCGCACCGGCGGCCCCGGCTGTGGCTGGCCCGGCTGGACACCAAAGCATCCCCGTACCTGTACATCGCGCCGTTCTTCGTGCTGTTCGCGATCTTCGGCGCCTACCCGCTGGGCTACACGTTCTGGGTGTCGCTGCACGACTGGGACCTGCTCGCCGCCGAGCACCCGTTCGTCGGCTTCGACAACTACAGCCGGCTGCTCGGCGACGGCGACTTCTGGAACTCGGTGCTCAACACGTTGGGCATCTTCGTCATCTCCACCGTGCCGCAGCTGCTGCTGGCGCTCTGGCTGGCACACCTGTTGAACCGGCAGCTGCGGGCCCGCACCTCGTTCCGGATGAGCATCCTGATCCCGAACATCACCTCGACGGCGGCCGTCGCGATCGTCTTCGGCCAGCTGTTCAGCCGCGAGTTCGGCATGATCAACTGGGCGCTGGACCTGGTCGGCGTCGACGCCGTCGACTGGCGTAACACCCGGTTCGGCGCCTGGGTGGCGATCTCGACGATGGTCGACTGGCGGTGGACCGGCTACAACGCGCTGATCTTCCTGGCCGCGATGCAGTCCATTCCGAAGGACCTGTACGAGTCGGCGGCGATCGACGGCGCGCGACCCGCCCGGCAGTTCTGGTCGATCACCGTGCCGATGCTGCGGCCGACGATCGTCTTCTGCGTCATCATCTCCACCATCGGCGGGCTGCAGTTGTTCACCGAGCCGCTGCTGTTCAACTCCGGCCCCAACCCGATCCGGGGTGGGCCGCTGCGCGAGTCGCAGACCATGACCATGTACATGTTCGAGAACGCGTTCGCGCCGCACTTCAACTTCGGCTACGGCTCGGCGATCGCCTGGATGCTGTTCGCCCTGATCGTCGTCATCTCGCTGATCAACGTGCTGGTGATCCGCCGGCTCGGCAACAGCACCCGGAAGCAGGGGTGAGCACCGTGAAAGCCAGTCAGCACCTGTGGAGCGCCAGCAAACTGACGTACGCGACGCTGATCGTCGCCGGGCTGATGTCGATCTTCCCGATCTACTGGATGTTCGTGGTCGCCACCCGGTCCAGCGACGCGATGGGGCAGATCCCGCCGCCGCTGACCCCGGGCGGCAACCTGCCGGGCAACATCGAGCGGCTGTTCAACAATCCGGACGCGTACTTCCTCACCGGCATGATCAACTCGGCGATCGTCGCCGGCACCGTCACCTTCTCCGTGGTGCTGTTCTCGTCGCTGGCCGGGTTCGCCTTCGCCAAACTGCGGTTCAAGGGCTCCAACGCCCTGCTGCTGGTGATCATCGCGACGATGATGGTGCCGACCCAGCTCGGCGTCATCCCGCTGTACATGCTGATGAGCCAGCTGGACTGGAACGACCGGCTCGCCGCGGTCATCGTGCCGGCGCTGGTCACCGGCTTCGGGGTGTTCCTGATGCGGCAGTACGCCAGCCAGGCGGTCAGCACCGAACTGATCGAGGCAGCCCGGGTCGACGGCTGCTCCACGCTACGGATCTACTGGAACGTGGTGCTGCCGGCGCTGCGCCCCGCCGCCGCCGTGCTCGGCCTGCTCACCTTCATGACCATGTGGAACGACTTCCTCTGGCCGTACGCGGTGCTCAACGACCCGGAGAACCCCACCGTGCAGTTGTCGCTGCGGGCGCTGTCGAACGGCTACTACAACGACATGTCGCAGGTCTTCACCGGTACGGCGCTCGCTACGCTGCCACTACTGATCGTGTTCATCATTTTCGGCCGTCAGATCATCGGCGGCATCATGGAAGGTGCTGTCAAGGCGTGACGAACTCCAACCAGCCCGTACGATTCCCCGACTCGTTCATCTGGGGCGCGGCGACCGCGTCGTACCAGATCGAAGGCGCCGCCCGGGAAGCCGGTCGCGGCCCGTCGATCTGGGACACGTTCAGCCGTACGCCGGGCAAGGTGCACGCCGGGCACACCGGGGACGTGGCCTGCGACCACTACCACCGCTACCGCGACGACGTAGCGTTGATGGCCGAACTGGGGCTGCACACCTACCGGTTCTCCATCGCCTGGCCGCGCGTACAGCCGGACGGCACCGGCCCGGTCAACCCGCACGGGCTGGACTTCTACGACCGGCTCGTCGACGAACTGCGCGGGCGCGGCATCGAGCCGATCGTCACCCTCTACCACTGGGACCTGCCGCAGACCCTGGAGGACCGGGGCGGCTGGACCAACCGGGAGACGGCCGAGGCCTTCGCCGAGTACGCGCGGGCCGTGCACGCCCGGCTCGGCGACCGGGTCCAGACCTGGACCACGCTCAACGAACCGTGGTGCTCGGCGTACCTCGGTTACGGCGCCGGACTGCACGCACCGGGCCGTACCGACCCGGCCGCCACCTTCCAGACCGTGCACCACCTGCTGCTCGGCCACGGGCTGGCCAACCAGGCGCTGCGCGCCGCCGGCGCGTCCACCGTCGGGATCACGGTCAATCCGACCTCGGCGTTCCCCGCCGACCCGGCAAGCGAAGCCGACGCCAAGGCGGTCGAGCTGGTCGAGGACCTGCAGAACCAAATCTTTCTCGATCCGATCCTGGGCGGCGGCTATCCACAGCGCATCCTCGACCACGTCAGCCGGTTCACCAGTCTGGACCACATCCGCGACGGCGACGAGAAGATCATCAGTGCGCCGATCGACCTGCTCGGTATCAACTACTACTCCCCCACCTACCTGGCCGCCCGCGACGGCGCACCCGGTGGTGGCGGGGCGTTCCCCGGCACCGAGGGCATCGAGTTCATCGCCCCGGAGCCGCCGCTGACCGACATGGGCTGGCAGATCCAGCCGTCCGGGCTGACCGCGCTGCTGAGTAAACTGGGGCGGGACTACCCGGGCGTACCGATGATCATCACGGAGAACGGCGCCGCGTTCCCCGACCAGCTGCACCCCGACGGCGACCGGGTCGACGACAGCGACCGGGTCGCCTACCTGGACGGGCATCTGCGGGCCGCGCACGCCGCGATCGCCGCCGGGGTCGATCTGCGCGGTTACCTCGTGTGGTCCCTACTGGACAACTTTGAGTGGTCGTACGGCTACGCCAAGCGATTCGGCATCGTGTACGTGGACTACCTGACCCAGCGGCGGGTGCCAAAGGCCAGCGCACGGTGGTACCAAGAGGTGATCCGCCGCAACGGCATCGGCTGAGCCGCTGGCGTTCACCGAGGTGGGGTGGCACCTTTCACAGACGGGGAGCACAGGTGTGAGCATGGCCAGGGAACGTCCGACGCTGGAGGCAGTGGCCCGCCGGGCCGGCGTGTCCCGGGCCACCGTGTCGCGCGTGGTGAACGGCTCCACCACAGTTGCCGAACCGATTCAGGACGCGGTTCGACGGGCGGTCCAGGAGCTGGGGTACGTCCCCAACCTGGCCGCCCGCAGCCTGGTCACCCAGCGCACCGACTCGATGGGGCTGATCCTGCCGGAGACCGCCACCCGGGTCTTCTCCGACGACCAGGTCTTCCCCGGCATCATCCACGGCGTCAGCCAGGAGCTGGAGGCGGCCGACAAGCAGCTGGTGCTGATGATGTCCGGCTCGGTCGGCAGCCACGACCGGGTCGAGCGCTACGCCCTGGGCCGACACGTCGACGGAGTCATGTTCGCCTCGATCCACGGCGTCGACCCGATGCCCGGCACCCTGGCCCGCAGCGGCCTGCCGGTGGTGTGCAGCGGCCGACCGATGGGCCAGGTCAGCGCCGGAGTGCCGTACGTGGACGTGGAGAACGAGGCCGGTGCCGAGCGGGCGGTCCGATACCTGCTCGAATCCGGCCGGCGGCGGGTGGCGACGATCGCCGGCCCGCAGGACATGATCGCCGGGGTGGACCGGCTCGCCGGCTACCGGACGGTGATCCGGGAGACCGGTGGCCGGTCGCTGGTCGCCGCCGGCGACTTCACCCGCGAGTCGGGTGCGGTCGCGATGCGTCAGCTCCTCGAGGACGACCCGGCGTTGGACGCCGTCTTCGTCGCCTCCGACCTGATGGCCCACGGTGCCATCCGTACGCTGCGGGAAGCCGGCCGCCGGGTGCCCGACGACGTCGCGATCATCGGTTTCGACGACATCGAGATGGCCGGCTACCTGGACCCGGCGCTGACCACCGTCCGCCAGCCGATCCAGGAGATCGGCCGGACGCTGGCCCGGCTGCTACTGCGGCTGGCCGACGGCGAGGCCGTCGGGCCGGCTGTGGTGCTGCCCACCGAACTCGTCCGGCGCGACTCCGCCTGAGGTCCGGCTCCCGGTCCGCTCCCGGTCCGCGCCCCGGTCCCGCTCTGACCCTGACTGACCTCGCCTGCCCTCGCCTGACTGGGTACGCGCGGTTTGCGAGATCATGCAGATAAACGCAGTTCACAAAACCACTGGTCAACCGCAATTCAATTTCGACTTTTCGTAGTTGTCGCAGGTCACCCCAGCCCCGCCGCCGCGAGCCGAATAACGACAAGGCATTGCCGAGCACGAATGCCACTGTTACCGTGAAATCAAATCCGCAACAGGAAGGGGACATCCGTGCGTACTCTCGCAAGAGTCGCCGTCACCGCGGCGATGGTCGTGGGCGCGATGGCCGCCACCGGGACCGCCGCGGTCGCCGCCGAGTCGTCGTCCAACGCCCAGGCCAGCACCACGTCCGCCAGCACGGCTGCGGTCGGCTACTACTACGGCTACGGCAGCGGAAGCAGCGCGAGCAGCGCAGTGTACAACGCCAGGTACCAGGCCGAGATCTGGGCGCAGATTGACGGCTACAACCCCTTCATCGACTGCTTTGTCGTCAACTCGTACGTGACCCAGATCAGCGACTACTACTACACTGCGAACGTCACCCTGCTCTGCTACTGACCAGCAATTCTTGAAGATCGGAACAATTGCGCCGGCCCACCTGGCAGTGGGCCGGCGCGCCCTTCCCGGCCCCGGACCTCGCGCCCCGGGCCTCGTGCTTCCTGCTTCCTGCTTGGGGCTTCGGGTCGGCGGGTCGGGCGGGTCGGCAAACTTCCGGTACCTCATGGTGCCTCCGACGACCTGATGCCACAGGTGCATCTTGATGCACCTGTGGCATCAGCTCAACCGGCATTCCCGACCCCGCAAGCGTGACATCTCGCACGCATGTCGTTACAAAAGGCCATCGTCAACCTGGCCAACTGGCTGGGCCGACCAGGCTCGCCCCTCAGCGGCCGCTACGGCGGGCAACATCCGAGGTTCCGGCCTCACGCCGACGGCGTACCGACCAGGTGTCTCATCGCTGCCAGGGTCTGGTCGATGGTGGCGGGGAGGTCGGGGTCGCCGTGCTGGTCGGGGTCGCCGTGCTGGTCGAGCCAGCGGGTCACCGCGGTCCGGAACGTGGTCACCGCGATCTCGGCGGCCAGCCGGGCGGTCAGATCGTCGATGCCGCGATCGCGGAAGCCCTGCTCCAGTGCCGCCGACAGCAGCGCAAACTTGCGTAGCTCGCGCTCGTGCAGAGCCGGTTCGGCGTCGATCACGGCCCGTCGGCGTAACAGGTAGTCGAGACTGCGGCAGGCAGGCACCGGGGTGTGGGGGCGGTCGGCCGCGACTGGGAGCGGCCGACCCGGACGGTTCCGGACCCCCGGGCGGTGACCGGCTCACTCGACGAGGTCTGTGCCCGGCTGGCCAGTGAGGCGCCGGCCGTCGTGATCAACACGGTGGGCCCGTTCGCGGCCACCGCGCCGCTGGTCGCGCGGGCCTGCCCGGCCGGCACCCACTACGTCGACGTCGGCAACGAACTGAGCGCGTTCGAGTCGCTGCACGCCATGCACCGGGAGGCGGCGGCGACCGGTCGCACGCTGGTCTACGGCGCGGGCTTCGGCGTGCTCGCGACCGAGAGCATCCTGCTGCATCTGCTGGCGGCCGAGGAGAAACCTTCCCGGGTACGCGTCGACGCAGTCGCGTCGGTCGAGGTCAAACCGGGTGCCCTCGGCAAAGCCCTCGCCGCCACCATCGTGCACGGGGTGCTCGACGGCGGCCGCAAGGTGCGGCAGGACCGATTGGTACGCACCCGGGCCGGTGGTGCCGCCGAGCGGTTGACCACCCCCGACGGCGACGTGGTCACCACCGCCGCCATGGCAGCGGCGAACTCTTCGCGGCCTGGCAGGCCAGCGGCGCCCCGTCGGTGATCGACGCCTCGGCTCTCGCCCCCGCCACCCCGGCCGCCAGGGCGGCGATGTCGGCGGTCGGTGGCCTGCTGCGGCTGTCCGGCCTGGCCGGCTACGCCGCCCGGCGGCTCGCCCGCGCCACCACGACCGCAGTCAGGTCGTACCGTCCGCTGGCGGTGAACCATAGACTGGAAGGCGCACTTCAGCAGCTGCGGGTTGACCACCTGATATAAGGCATGGTTTATACTCGGGGCATGTGGGACGTCGTGCTGGTCGCCCCGGTTGAGGAGTGGTACCTCAGGCTGTGCGAGTCGGACCCGACCTCCGCCAACCGGGTCATGGAGGCGATCGACCACCTGGCGGAGGAAGGCCCTGGGCTTGGCCGGCCGATGGTCGACCGGATCCACGGCAGTCGGTTGCACAATCTGAAGGAGCTGCGGCCGGGCTCTGCCGGGCGCTCGGAGATACGTCTGCAGTTCGCCTTCGATGTCGAACGGGACGCGGTGATCCTGGTCGCTGGCGACAAGGCGGGCCGATGGAACCAGTGGTACCGGGAGAACGTCCCGGTCGCGGAGGCGCGGTACGAGGAGTATCTGGTCGAGCGCAAGAGTGGGGAGGGGTCATGACGGCCCGTCGGTGGAGCGATGTGAAGGCTGAGGCGGTCACCCGACAGCCGTGGCTCGCCAGTGAGGAAGCACAGGCGCAGCGGGCCGCGATTCGCGGCGAGAATATCGGCCGCATCCGGGGACACGAGTTGGCCGAGATGCGTAAGTCTGCCGGGCTCACCCAGGCCGAAGTAGCTGTGGCACTCGGGGTGAGTCAGGCCAGGATCTCCCAGATCGAGCATGGCCAGGTCGACAGCCTGGACACACTGCGCGCGTACGCCGAGGCGCTGGGTGCCGAGGTTTCGATCGTAGTGTCCCGTGGTCCGCTCACCCTGCGGGTTGCCTGACCAGCCCACGAGACCCGGAGCAGAGTAGGCACCGAGCCGCTACAGACCTGCTGATGCGTGACGCGGAGGCTCTTTACCGCGCCCCGGCCAAGCCTGGCAGCGAGTCAACAGGCGCTGCCACGGAAACGGTCGAGTCGGTGTCGAGGCTGAGCTGGCCGCCCCAGGCGACCACATCATCACAGGTCCGCCAGCCGGACGAGATCACGTGACCGCGTGGCCACAAGCTCGATGTCGGCCTCGCCCGGGAACAGCCCGATCAGGTCGACGATGTTCCCTTGGTCTCCGGTCGACCGCTGATGGTCCTCGAACGTCGGCAGCACGTGCGCCGGACGGCCATGACGACGATCGTGGTGAGCAGCGGCAGCAGGTCAACGAGCCAACCGAACTCCCACCAGCCCGCCCGGTCGAACAGCAGTGTCATCACGAAGGCGAACGCGACCACGACGACAACGATCTGCTCCGTCGTGATCAGCAGAAACCGAACCGCCGGAGCCACATCGCCTCCTCAGATCCGGTCACGCCATCGTCAGCCAGTTGCCGAGCCGCGGAACTGAGGTCAGGGGTGGGTGGCGAGGTGGGTGACGAAGGTGGACCAGGCGGCGGGGGCGAAGGTGAGTACCGGGCCGGTCTGGTCCTTGCTGTCGCGTACCAGCACCGCGCCGGGCAGGTTGTCGGCGACCTCGACACACGCGCCGCCGGCACCGTTGGACCTGGTCGACTTGCGGAAGCGCGGGGTGCCGGTCAGCTCCATGTCAGCGCCGCTTTCTCGATCATCTCGCGGGACTCCGCGATGGGCAGGGCGTGGCTGCGGACATCCTCCCACACCTGTTCGAGCCGACGCACCCGTTGCGGATCGTCGATGGGCTCGCCGCCGAAGTGGGTGTCCAGGTAGCCCACTCTCCGGTCGTGCACCGTTCCCAGCACGAACGGACCGTTGAGCCCGGCGTACGCCCCGGCGGTCGCCGGCACGACGTGCACCCGCACGTTGGGCCGGTCACAGGCGGCGGCCAGCGCGGTCAACTGCTCCACCATCACGTCGGGCGAGCCGACCTGCCGATGCAGCACCGACCGGTCGAGCACCGCGACGAAGTGCGCCGGATTATCCGCCCGGGTGATGATCTCCTGCCGGGCCAGTCGGTTGGCCAGCGCCGTCTCGACATCGTCGACCGGGCCGACGTCGGTGAGCAACTGTCGGGCGTACGCCTCGGTCTGCAACAGCCCCGGCACGACGGAGAGTTCGAAGTAGCGCAGGATGCTCGCCTGCGCCTCGTTCTCGGCCCACGAGCGCAGGAACGGCGCGATCGACTGCCCGCGCGCATGGGCCGCCAGCCGCTGAATCCGGTCGCCGGTCTCGAAGACGCCGTCGAGTGCCTTGGCGATCGCCGGCACCGGGATGAGCCGCCCCGCCTCGTAGCTGCCGATCGACGACCCACTCACCCCGACCAGCGCGCCGAGCTGCTCCTGCGACAGCCCTCGCGCGGTCCGCTCCTTGCGGATGGCCTCCTGCAAGTCGATCATTATCGGCCCCCTTATCAGATTCGTAGGATCTCTCCGAGAACCCTCCGACTCCCACATCTTCCATTGCATGGGGTGGATAGTCCAGGGTAGAGGGGTAGGAAGATGAGAAAGCGAGATCCACGGAGGACCGAGCCCCCGGGGCGCGTGCGAGAAAACCATTTCACGGCCACGTCCGTCAACACCGGAACAGCCAGGAACCCCCGTGCCATGGCCGCTCCGGTGCTGGTCCGTGGCCACGACGCGGCCGACACCGCGTTCCCGCAAGTAACACCGAAATGGAGTACGCACGCGCCCCGGGCCCTTATCCGATCGATCCGCCGTGAATCGAAGACTGCCCTGGTTGCCGTACTGCCAAGGAGGGCTGCGGCGATTGGGGCGGGGGGGGGGGGGGGGGGGGGGGGGGGAGGGGGGAGGGGGAAAAGAAAAACACACAAACCCAAAAACAAAAAAAGAAAGAAAAAAAAAAAGAAGAAAAAAGAAAAAG
>NZ_JBSWXD010000114.1:0-22262 GCF_056160425.1 Micromonospora sp. ABR4_055 | reverse complement strand
CCCCCCCCCCCCCCCCCCCCCCCCCCCCCCCCCCCCCCCCCCCCCCCCCCCCCCCCCCCCCCCCCCCCCCCCCCCCCCACCACCGTGTGTGCTCAGGCGTACGGGGTCATCTGGAAGCTGACGAATCGCCAACCACCGCTCTCGTCGCGACGCAACACCTGGGTGGCGACGCCGGCGAGAGTGCGTTCACTGCCGTCGGGCGAACGCAACAGGTTGGTCAGTGGCCCGGTCACCACCGCGACGTCGCCGATGAGCCGGATGAGCAGCTCGCCCCGGGTGATGTCGAGATAGGGGCGGCGCTTCGCGGTGTGCTCCAACAGTTCCGCCTTGCTGTGCGTGACGCCGTGCGCGTGGGTGTGCACGAGCGACTCGTCGAACATCGCGTCGAGCGCGTCGAGGTCGACGGCCACGAGTGCGTGCCGGCGGCGGCGTTCCAGAGCGTGCACCTCCTCGATCGCCCGCTGGTCGGGGGCGCTCATGCGGAGGATCTGGGTGAGAGTTCGCACGCGTTCTCGGCGACACTCAGCAGCGTGTCGGCCAAGTCGCCCTCGAACTTAATCACCTCGGGTGTACGCAGTTCGGGCGGCCGGTCTCCGTCGCTATCCATCGGATACAGGCTGTTCGCCGCGACGTCCTGGGCGATAGCGACCAACCGTCGCAGCAGCTGAGCCACCACGTCGTGCCTGGGCACCGGGGCACGCAACGTCGTGAAATAGGAGTCATAGATCATCCCGGCCAGCCGGTGGCCCGGTCCGCGGACCTGAGCCTCCCGCAGCAGGGATCTGCCGTTGGCCACCAGACGCGCGGCGACACCGTCGTGCACCTGGTGCAGCAGCGTGATGGCTGCGGTGAGCTCGTCGGCGTCCGCCTGCGCCATCGGGGGCAGGCTGCGGCACCGGAAGAGGTCGCGGATCGGCCAGTAGTCCGGCGCCCAGCTGCCGCTGAACGCCCGGTGTCGGCGCCGCATGCTGGGCCGGATCAGCACGTTGTAGAGGTCGGGCGGGCACGAGCCGGTGTAGAGCAGCATCGCCGAGTAGCCATCGACGTAGCGGCTGATCGGCGCGACTACCTCGCCGGCAGGGCGACGGCCCTCGTTCAGGTCGTCGAGAAGCTGCGCGATCAGCCGCCACGCGATGAAGCACACCTGGTGCCCGGTGATCCACCGGAACCAGAACAGATCCTGCGGCTCGACGTCGAGCTCCGGCAGGCCAGTCTCACCGATTGTGCGCAGATACCGGCAGGTCTCGGCGTACGCTCCGGCCGGCACCACGTCCGCCGGCCCGGCGTCGGGGGCGCCCACCGTTGGCAGCAGAAGCGGCTCGAGGCCGTAGGCGAATCCACCGAAGTCCCATCGCCCGCAGGCCGGCAGATCGGACAGTGCACCACTGACACCCTGCTTCATGGATCCCTCTCAGGTTGTGAGTCCGTACTAACCGGCGGACCGCTCCAAGGTGTAGTGGCGCCGCAGCGCCTCGATGTACGGCAGGATCGCCGGGTCGGCGGACGCGCGGGCAAGGTCGGTCATGGTGCTCCAGACAAAGTTGTCGCCGCCGTCGTACCGGAAGTGCTTCTTGATGACGATGCTGAAGACTTCGTTGACCGTCTCCATCGTCAGTAGACCGGCGAGCGCCATCAGCGCGGCGTGGTCGGCGCCGGTAAGCGGCGGTCGCTTCACCATCCGATCCTGGGGGATTCCTGCGTCCGCGCCGGCACTCCCAACAGTGGTCAACGGTTTGTCTGATGGTAGGTCTACGAAGTCGAACATCAGGTGGATCCGCTCATCGGCAGAGAGCACCGCCACCGAGTGGATCTCCGAGGCGTCGAGGAACCACACCTCGCCCTTGCGCATCCGGTATACGGTGTCACCTTCGTTGAAGAAGCAGTTCTCGTTGGTGACCAACGGGATGTGCATCCGGTGGGCGTTGCGGGTGTCGTCGGCGATCTCGTTCAGTTCGAGCAGGTCCCGGTGCGGGATGATGACGCTGTTCTGCACCTTGGCCAGCCGGACGAAGTTCAGCCGGTCCAGGTCGGCGACGCTCGTGATCAGTTCGCGCAGATAGGGCACCTGCTCGCCGAGCTGCGTAAAGGTCGCGGGCCGTCCGTGGTCGTAATTGGTGACTACCCCGTCGCCTGCGTCCCCACCCCGGGCCCAGAGCATGCAGCTCTTCCAAGCGCCGCCGAACACGAAATCGCTGTACGCATCGGACCACGGGAACGAGGCTGCCTGCTGCAGATCCTTCGCCAGACGCTCATCGTCAAGCGACGTGTCGGCCACGTAGTGGGTTCGCATCAGACCAGTAGACCCTTTCCTGTCGGTGGAGCATCGGAGTCCTTCTACGACGCTAGATGGTGCCGGTTCCGGGCGCAGTCACGGAATCCGGTGACGACATCCGGATTTCTCCTCCAGCAGCCAGAGCTTGATCAACTCGTCGTGGTCGACCTTTCCGTTCACCGTCGCCGGCAGGTATTCCACCGGAATGACTTCCTCGGGCCGCATCTGCCGGGGCAGCAGCCCCGCCGCGTGTTCGAGGATCGCAGCGGGGTCCAGATCGGCGGCCGAGCCGCGGCCGGCCGGCGCGACGAAGGCGAGCAGACGCAGCGGCTGCCCGTGGGCCAGCACCGCACAGTCCCCAACCGCCGGGTGCGTTGCCAGCACCGACTCGATTTCCCCGGGTTCCACCCGCAGCCCACGAACCTTCACCTGCCGATCGATCCGGCCGAGGTGCTCCAGCGAGCCGTCCTCGCGGTAGCGGCAGAGGTCGCCGGTGCGATACATTCGCGAACCCGGCGCACCGTACGGGTCCGCAACGAAGCGCTCCGCGGTCTGGCCCGGCTGCCCCCAGTAACCGTCGGCAAGACCGACATCACCGCTGACGTACGCCTCCCCAGGCGTGCCAATCGGCACCAATCCGAGGCCGGCGTCCAACACCGTCACCCGGAAGTTCTCCGCGGGCCGGCCGACCGGGACGAACCCGCCGACCGAGCCAGGATCGACGACGTCGTCGGTGACCGGACCGGCCTCCGTCGGGCCGAACGCGTTGACCAGCGAGCTGCCGGGCATCGCCGCCGCGAACGTCGCTGGAATCTGCGGGTTCATCGGTTCACCGCCGCACACTACCCACCTCGGACCGCCCGGTGCGGAATGCGCCAGGAACGCCGGCATCATCGTGGGCGCCATGAAGACCATCGAGACGTGGTGCTCTCGGACCAGCCGTGCCAGGTGCCGCGGGTCCCGTTCGCTACCGGGCCGGCAGATCATCAGACGAGCGCCCCAGTAGAGCGGCCAGAAGATCTCCCAGATCGAGATGTCGATGCCGGGGGAGGTCTTGTAGAGCGCCGTGTCGCCGTATCGGAACGGGTATCGCCGTTGCATCCAGAGAATGTTGGCCAGAGCGCCGCCGGCGCGCGAGACGACGCCCTTGGGACGGCCGGTGGTACCGGAGGTATAGAGGATGTGCAACGGCCCGGGTGCGCTGTCGAGCACCGGGTTCGTCACCGGGCACCCCGAGCCGGTACCTGCGGCCGAGGCGCTGTGAATCGCCCAGCCGCCGTCCGGAAGGCGGCTGCGCCAGTGGGAGTCGGTCAGCACGTGCTGCGGCGTCGTGTCCGCCAGGATCAGCGCGATGCGCCGTTCCGGCAGGTCAGCGTCGATCGGAACGTACGTGGCGCCGGTCTTGACAGCGGCGTAGACAGCCACGATCTGGTCGATGCCGCGCCGCAGGCAGATTCCGATCCGCGTTCCGGGCACGGCGCCGAGCCCGCTCAGGTGGTGGGCCAGCCGGTTCGCCCGTTGGTTCAACCCCCGATAGCTGACCGTGGTCCCGTCCTCCTCTTGCAGCGCCACCGCGTCCGGCGTACGTTCTGCCTGCTCCTCGAACGGTTCCGCCATCGTGCGGAACTGGATGTCCGGCTTGCGGTACGGATTGAGGCCGTGCAGAATCCGCTCGCACTCCCTGGCCCCAACCAGCGGCAGGCTCCGCATCGGCGCGTCGGGATCGCGCGCCATACCGGCGAGCAGCTCGATGAAAGCGCCCGCCCAGGCCTGTGCCGAAGGGACATCCGGTGACTCGGTCGTAGTCTCGACATACAGCTGCCTTCCGGCCCGCGAGACCAGGATTATCACGGCGGCCGAGCCGTCGACTTTTCCGGTGCCCCGTGGGATGGCGGCGTGCCGCAGCGCGTCACGGAAGCTGGTGCTGAGATCGGGGGCGCCAGGTGCGGGGCAGCCCACCTCGCTCGTCCCCCGGCTGATCAGGACTCGGCAGTTCGTGCCCGGGCGCGGCAACCGTCGGGCCAGCACGTCGGCGCAGATCGACAACGGGGTGAAGTCTTCCACTCCGGCCGCCGCAGCGAGGCTGTGCACGGCGTCGAGCAGTCCGTCCTGCAGGGCGATCGGCCCGATACAGTCCGCGTTGGACGGCAGCCTGCTCACGCCGCGCTCCCTCCGAGAAGATCTCGCCAGGATCACACCGTATGTGGGCCGGCTCCGGCCGTCTTGTCACCGGAAACAGGGTCGCCCGTTGCGGCATCTGAGCGGTGATGCCTGGGCTGCCCGTGCAGGTCGGCCCCGTGAACGCCACCTGGAGTGGAACCCCTGTTCAGCACCCGTGCGGCCAGACGGCGTACTCGACGCTGGTGGTCGTCGGTCGGGCGGTGTGTTGTTCGTTCTCTATTGGGAGTCGGCCGTCCTCGACACTCGAATCGGCGCCGAGGCGGCGTGTCTGGCCGCCCGGACGCGTCCCGGAACGCGACCCGCCGGAACCGGGGCAGTGACCTAGACATCGCAACTCTCTTGATCGACTCAGGTGTTGCGACGACCCCCTGGACCCGAGGCCTGGTTCGAGTGCAACAGCCTGGTCAACGTTCTGTGCGGTATGGCCGGCCACAACGTGATCGACGCCCGCTCTGGACCGGTCGAGACCGATCAGAAGGTCGACGGCGGTAGCGGCAATGACGTCTGCCGTGGTGGCGTACCCCACCTGGCCGGGCTGCGATCGGTGACGTGACCCGGCTTCGCCGCCGACAATGCTGTCGGACCCGGTAGCCCGCGACGCCATCAGGACTGACCAGCAGTGTCTATGGAATCCGGGCCGTTCCATCGAATGGGTGTCAGCGGACCATGGCGTACGCTTGGCGGCCGCGGGCACCGGCGGCGGCGAGTCGGAAGCCGGTGGTGGGGTCGACGCCGACGGCGCAGACCTTGCCTAAGGTGGACTCGGGTACCACGTCCAGGACATGGCCTCGCTGTCCCAACGTGGTGATGACCTCGCGGTCGAACGACCGCTCCACCACCACGGCGCCCGGCCGGGACGCGCGGGGTGCGAAGGACTGGGGGAAATGGTCGATGTGAAAGGTGGGGGTCTCGGTCGCCGCCTGCAGGTCGAGGCCGAACTGGGTGGTGGCCAGAAACGTCTGTAGCGTCCACTGATCCTGCTGGTCGCCGCCGGGAGTGCCGAAGGCCAGGAACGGCCAGCCGTCGCGCAGCACTATGGTCGGGCTCAGCGTCGTGCGGGGACGCTTGCCCGGCGCGAGCGAGTTCGGGTGTCCTTCGGTCAGCAACGCTGTCTGGCCGCGGGTGCCGAGTGCGAAACCCAGGCCGGGGATGACTGGCGAACTCTTGAGCCAGCCGCCGCTGGGGACGGCGACCACCATGTTGCCAACGCCGTCCACCACCGCGATGGTGCACGTGTTGCCGGCGCCGGCTCGTTTCGCGACCGAGCTGACGGTGGGCAGGCCGCTGCGAAGGTTCGTCATCCACGCGGGTTCGTCGGCCGGGGTCGGCGCCGGTTCGGCCCAGGGGATCCAGGACTCGCGGCCGTCCGGTCGGCCCGGTTGGGGATTCAGCGCTGCGTCCGAGGCGATCAGCGAACCGCGCAGCGCCGTGTAGTCCGGCGCCAGCAGCGCGTCCATCGGCACCTGGACGTGCCGTGGGTCGCCATACCAGGCCTCACGGTCGGCGAACGCGAGCTTCGCCGCCTCCACCCGGGTGTGCACGTAGTCGGCGCTGTTCAAGCCCATGCCCCGCAGGTCATGCCCTTCGAGGAGAGCGAGCTGTTGCAGGAAGGCCGGGCCCTGCGTCCACGGTCCGGGCTTGAAGACCGAAAGCCCGTGATAACTCAGCTCGTACGGCTCCTCCACCGTCGGCTGCCAGGCCGCGAGGTCGTCGGCGGACAGCAGGCCGTGGTGCCGCCGGCCGGTCGAGTCGAGAACCTTGGTGGTACGCAGGTAGCCGTCGATCGCCTCGGCGACGAAACCCTGATAGAACGCGGAGTGCGCGGCAGCGATCTGCGTCTCCCGCTCGCCCGAGGCGGCCTGTGCCTCGTGGACGATCCACTCCAGGGTGGCGGCCAACTCCCGGTTGTGCATCCTGGACCCGGCCGCGGGCGGCTCCCCGCCGGGCAGATAGACGCGCGCCGAGTCGGGCCACTCCTGCCGGAACAGCGGGGCCATGGCGGCGATCGTTTGGGCGGCGCTGGGCAACAGGGGATAGCCGCGTGAGGCATAGCCGATCGCCGGTTCGAGGACGGACGCCAGGGGCATGGTGCCGAACTCGGCAAGCAGCCGAAGCCAGGCCCCGAACGCTCCCGGTACGGAGGCCGGCAGCACCCCGGAGGCCGGGATGTGATCGAGGCCGAGCTCGGCGAACGCAGCGATGGTCGCAGCCTGGGGCATGGGGCCTTGGCCGCAGATGATCCGGACCGTGCCGGTGGACCGGGAATAGACGGCAATCGTGACATCGCCGCCCGGGCCGTTCGAGTGCGGCTCCACCACCTGCAGGGCGAAGCCCGCGGCGACCGCCGCGTCGAACGCGTTGCCGCCCTTGTCGAGGATCGCCGTTCCGACGCCGGCCGCGAGCCAGTGCGTCGACGCCACGCCCGCCGAGGGGCCGCTCAACGCGGGTCGTAGCACCGTCACGACTGTTCGCCCGGTAGGTAGGTGAACTCGAGTTCGAGCCCATTGACCTCGTACGCGTAGAAGCTCTGGATGCCGTCATCGTCGACCACGATGTCGGTCGGCTGCTCGTCGAGCGCGAACCTGAACCGGCCGGACTTGTACAGGTCGATCCAGCGTTGCCGGGTGGTGACCAACTCGTCCGGGTCGTGTACGCGGAAGCAGAAGTGCTGGAACTGCACCGCGCTCTGCCCTGGGTTGGCCGCCTGCCCAGGCCGCTCGAACAGGTGGATGCGCACCTCGCCGACTACCATTTCGGTCAACGTGCGGATGCCCGGCAGCCGGCTGCGGGTCAGTTCGGAGAACCGGTCGAGGACCCACACCTGCTCGCAGCCGAGGAACTCGGAATACCAGCGGACGCTGTTGTCGAGGTCGTTCGTCTGCACCCCGACGTGATGAAAACGCGGTGCGAGGGCCGATGGTGACACTGTCATGACTGATCACTCCGGACGCGGATGCGGCGAGGATTCTCGGTTCATGGTCACCCGATTGCGCCGTCCGGAGGCTTCCCCGCTTTAGGGGACAGCCAGGATCGCGTCGAGGTCACGTATGGCGTAGCGGTGGTGCTCCCACTCCTCCTCGAGGATCGTGTGCAGGCAGGCGAGGGTGGTCTGTTCGTGCGCGGGACGCCACGGATCGGTGTGGGGTTCGCCGAGCGTGCCGGGGACGACGGCGGCGAGGAAGTCGCGCACCATCGCGACGCGACCGGCCCGGACCTCTAGCACCTCGGCGTACGTCGGGGTGGCCGTGGCGAACACCGACATGTCCAAGCAGTCCTTATCGGCGCCCCGGTGTGGCAGCCCGAGGGGGTGGAACGGCTGATCCAGCTCCAGCACCGTCTTGCGCAGCCATACGTCGGTGGCGAGCACCAGGTGACGCAGCGTCTGCGCGAATGACCACTCGCCGTCCACCGATACCTCCGCCGTGCCGGGCGGCATGGCCGCGACCCGGTCGAGCGTGCCGGCCCAGATCCGCTCGAGCGAGGCCCAGGCCGCCCGCAAACCGTCCGGGTCGGTGGCGCGACGGTCAGCCCGGCCGGGAAAGCGTCGGTTGAGCTCGGCCTCGACCAGCGGCACCACGTCGACACCGTTGACGCTCAGCGAGCCGCCCTCGAAGAGCCACGGCGACTCGATCTCCATTCCGGACACCTCGACCCCGCGCAGTACGGCGCTGGAGAGATCGGTGCCGACGAACCGGGCACCGGCCAGGTCGATCTCATCGAACTCGATGGCTGCCATACCTGTGCTCCTCGTCGAGCGAGCGGATCAGCCGGATTATGTCAAGGCCGGCCGGTCCAGCTCAGCAGCGATCTCGTCGAGTACCTCCTCACGACCCGGGAACGGCTCGTCCGGGCGGGGCCACTGCACAACGACGTCGGTGATGCCCACCTCGGCGAAGCGTCCAGCCGCGTCGAAGAACGCCTCCTTGGAAGCAAGGACCCCACTCACGGTAGGACCGGTGACCAGCAGGCGGGACACGTCGGCCGGGTCGCGTCCGACCTCGGCGCACGCCTGCTCGAACGCCTCCACCTGGCGGCGAAGCACCGGCAGGGCTTCGTCGTAGGGTGCAGCCGCAAAACGGTTGGGCTCGCCGGTGGTCACCCAGAAGGAGCCGTACCGGGCTGCGAGCCGCATGCCCCGCGGCCCGGACGCGGCGACGGCGAACGGGACACGTGGCTGCCGTCGACACAGCGGCTGGGAGTGGACCTCGTCGGCCAGGTAGTACTCGCCGTCGAACGAGGTGACCGGCTGGGTGAGAAGCAGATCGGCGAGCTGGACGTATTCCTCGAACCGGGCAGTGCGTTCGCGCTTGGTCCACTGCCTCCGGCGGGTCATCTGCGAGTCGAAGCCCTCGGCGCCGGCGCCGAGCCCGAGGATGAGCCGCCCGTTGGAGATGTCGTCGATGGCGGTGATGTCCTTGACGAGGTGCACCGGGTGTCGCAGGTTCGGTGAGGCGACCAGGACCCCGATCTCGATCCGTTGGGTCTCCATCGCGGCTGCGGTCAGCGTTGGGACGGCGGTGAACCACTCTTTGGCGCGGAAGGCGCGCCAGTTCAGATGGTCGTAGGTCCAGGCGTGGTCGAACCCCATCTGCTCGGCCCGGCGCCACTTGTGGCGGGCGGTCTGCCACCGGTCTTCGGGGACGATCATGATGCCGAATCTCACGCGTCCTCCTTGCCCGGCTCGATGTTGAAGTTGTAGCGGAAAAGGTTGTTCGGATCAACGCGCCGTTTCAGCGCGACCAGACGCTGCCACCGATCGCCGTACGCGGTGCGGACCCCGTCCGATCCTTCGTCGTTCAGAAAGTTCACGTACCGCCCTACCGAATGCGGTGCCATGTCTGCGCTGAAGTTGCGGACCCACGCCACATGTCGCTCCCGGTCGTCTCCTTCCGGCTCCCAGGCGCCGAAGATGTTGATGTTGTGTCCGGCGTGGCGCGAGCCGAACGCGCTCCCGCCTTCGGGCAGCCGGCTGACGGCTCCACCGAGGTGATAGATCGGCACGGCGGCCAACGGAGAGGTGATCTGCGAGGCGTGCTCGACGATGACGTCGATGACCGGGTCGGTGAGGGGGCCGAGGTCCACCGACCGCCAGTAGTAGTGCTTTCCGGGCGGCGAGGTCTGGTCGACCGCCTGCTGGAAGTCGACGTACGGCTTTGGCGCGACGGTGTCGAGCACGGGCCGGCCCAGGGCTCGCAGGCCACGGACGTACGTCTCGCCCGCATCGAGGTTGCCGGACCAGCATACGTTGATCGCCACCACTGGGGTGCCGTGCAGCTTCGCGGGAATGGCGGCTACCGCTGGGGCGAGCCGCAGGTTGAGGATCGTGCCGAAGGCCTCCGGGGCGTCCGCGATCAGCTCCCGGTAACGTGGCAGGACGGCGGGGGCGTCGGCCAGCGGATAGACGATCATTCCGGCCAGGACGGTCGGGCCCACCTCGTGTAGCCGGAAACCGAACCGCACCACGGCCCCGAAGTTGCCGCCGCCGCCGCGCAACCCCCACAGGAATTCCGGATGCTTCGTGGCGTCGACCGAGACGATGCTCCCGTCCGCAGTCACCACCTCGGCCTCGACCAGGTTGTCCGCGGTGAGACCGCACCGACGCATCAGATGCCCGATCCCACCGCCGAGCGTCAGCCCGCCGACGCCGGTCTCGCTGACGATCCCGCCGGTCACCGCGAGGCCGTGGGCCTGGGTGGCGGGGTCGACGTCCTGCCACAGCGCCCCGCCCTGTACGTGGGCCAGCCGGCGCTGCGGATCCACCCGGACCATGCGCATTCTGGACAGGTCGAGCACGATGCCGTCGTCACAGAGCCCGTGACCGGCCACGCTGTGCCCGCCGCCGCGCACTGCGATGGGCAGTTCCCGCTCCGCAGCGAAGGCGACCGCGGTCGCGACGTCGTCCGGGCCGGCGCAGCGGGCGATCAATGCGGGGTAGCGGTCGATGTCACCGTTCCACACCGTCCGGGCCTGGTCGTAGCTCAGGTCCGCTGGGGTGATTAGGTCACCGCGCAACGAGTCAGCCAGCTTGTCCGTACCGCTGATCGTCGAGTCGTTCAAGACCGGCCTCCGGTACCGTCGTGGGCGGGTGGATCGATGACGCCACATCTCGTAGTGTCGCGGTGAGGACCATGGTCGGGTCGGGAACGGCGTGCAGGGCGGCCCGGCACTCGTCGAGCAGCCGGAACACGAGCATCGAGTGTCCGCCGAGTTCGCCGAAGGTGTCCAGCACGCTGATCGGTGACGTGTTCAGGATCCGACGATAGATGTCGATTAGGGCCTTCTCGTACGCATCGGCGGCCGGCACGACACGGCGTTCGCGTTCGGTCAGCTCCTGCCAGACGGCGACCAGCCGCGCCTGGTCGATCTTGCCGTTCACCGTCGCCGGAAGGCGCTCGACCGGAACGAGCCGTTCGGGTCGCATATGGGTGGGCAGCAGCGTCGCCGCGTACTCACCGATCGCCGTGAGATCCATCTCGGAGGTTCGCGTTCGGCCGGCCGGCACGACGAAGGCGAGCAGGCGAACGGGCTCGCCGTGTACGACGACCGCGCAGTCACCGACCGCGGGATGCGCGGCCAGGACCGTCTCAATCTCGCAGGGTTCGATCCGCATCCCGCGGATCTTGACCTGCCGGTCGATCCGGCCGAGGTGTTCCAGCGCGCCGTCGGGGCGGTAACGGCAGAGGTCACCGGTGCGGTACATACGCGATCCTGGCGGGCCGTAAGGGTCGGCGACGAACCGTTCGGCGGTACGGGCCGGCGCCCGCCAGTAACCCTGGGCGAGGCCGACCTGACCGCTGATGTACGCCTCCCCGGGCGCGCCGATCGGCACGATCCCCAGGCTCGCGTCCAGCGCGGTCACTCGGAAGTTGTCCGCGGGCCGGCCGACCGGGACAACCGGGCCGTCCGCAGCCCGGGCGACGGTGTTGTCAGTGACCGGGCCGGCCTCGGTAGGGCCGAAGGCGTTGATCAGGACGCTCGACGGCAGGCGGGCGTAGAACGTCTCCCGGATCCGCGGGTTCATCGGCTCACCACCGCACAGCATCCACCGGAGCGCACCGGCCCTCGCCGACGACACCTCTTCCAGGAACGCGGTCAGCATCGTCGGAACGAGGAAGATCTGCGACGCGCAGTACGTCTCGGTCAGCCGGGCGAGGTGTCGGGGATCGCGCTCGGCGCCCGGCCGGCAGATCACTGTGCGAGCACCCTGATACAGCGGCCAGAAGATCTCCCAGATCGAGATGTCGAATCCCGGCGACGCCTTGTACAGCGCCGTGCCGTGTTCGTCGAATGGGTACTGGCCCTGCATCCAGAAGATGTTGGCGAGAGCTGCGGCGGTGGTGGTGGCGACGCCCTTGGGGCGACCGGTCGTCCCCGAGGTGTAGAGGATGTGGACGATCGCCTCGGGTCCGCCGTCAACCATGAGGTTCGTCGTAGGACGGCCGGCCCACGGCGGGTCGCTGGCACCGAGTTCGTGGATCTCCCAGGCGCCGTCCGGAACCCGGTCGCGGCAGGCGTGGTCGGTGAGCAAATGGTCGGCTGCCGCATCGTCGAGCATCCACGCGACACGTTCGCCGGGCAGGTCGGCGTCGATCGGCACATAGGTGGCGCCGGTCTTCGTAGCGGCGTAGATCGCGACGATCTGGTCGATCCCACGTTCCAGGCAGACGGCGATGCGGATGCCCGGCGCGGCGCCCCGCTCGCGCAGGTGGTGCGCCAGCCGGTTCGAACGCTCGTTCAGCTCCCGGTAGCTGACGGTGGAGCCGTGCTCGTCGAGCAGCGCTACCGTGTCTGGGCTGCGTTCCGCCTGCTCCTCGAAGGGTTCCGCCATCGTGCGGTAGGGGCTTTTCGGCACACGGTACGGGTTGAGCCGGCGCAGGATCAGGTCACGTTCGTCGTCGTCGACCAGGCAGTGGGTGAGCATCGGGACGTCCGGCGCGCCGGCCAAGCCGGTCAGCAACGCTGGGAACGCGTGTGCCCAGGCCCGTGCGGTCGGGATGTCGGCTGAATCCGTCGAGCTCTTGACGTACAGGTGTTGGTCGTCGTCCGAGATTCTGATGGTCACCGGCGGATCGTTGTCGGCGCCCGTGTCCGGGCCGGCCTGTCGCAGCGCCGTACGGAAACTGTCGTGCAAGGCGACGGCCGCCGGGACGACGGCCTCGCGGCGGCCGTGCACCACCCGGACCTGCACGTTCGTGCCCGCGCGTGGCAGGCGGGCAGCCAGCACCCCAGCGCCAATCGACAACGCGGTGATGTCGTCGGCGCCAGCCGCCGCGGCCAGCGAACGCAGAGCGCTGATCAGGCCGGTCGGGAGCTGGGCGGTGGACTCGCTCATGCGGAACCCTCGAGCAGGGTACAGGCGTGAAAGCCCTGGGCCGGCGCCTGGGCGAGGTAGGTTTGCCCGGCCATGATGCCGGACTTCTCGTGGTAGTCGGCCAGATTGATCATCCAGTCGGTGTTACCGCAGTGCCCGTAGGCGGCAAGCGTCTCGGCGTAGTGCAGCCGGTCCGGCGGCAGACCCGCCGCAGCGGCGTTGAACAGCATCAGCGGCTGGTACAGGTTGGCGGTGAACACCTTCGTGATCTGTTCTAAGCGCCGTCCGCTTGCGGCAAGGACAGCGGTTAGCGCCTTGTCCGCGATCTCCTTGCGACTGAGGATCGAGTCGTGGCCGCGCAGCCCGTCCTTGTCCACGTGGATCGAGGACGAGACGAGCCGGACGAGCCCCGGTGCGCCTCGCGTCAACAAGCAGCTCGCCGCGCCGTCACTGAACAGCGCATAGTCGCGTACCCGATCGCGGTCGTCCGGGGTGAAGTCCAGGGCGACCACGAGCACGTTGTGCACACCCGGGTCGGCGAACAGTTGCCGGCCGTGTCGCAGCGCGGTTTGCGAACTGCAACAACGTTGGAAAGACAATAGGTGCGGCACACAGCCGGTCAACCCGACGGCGTCGATGACCCGGATCGCGAAGTCGTGCGGCAGCCGGGCTAGGGTCGGATCGCTGGTCGCGAACACGATGTGGCTCACCGCCGAGGGCGACACCTCGGCGTCGCGCAGGGTGCGGTGGACGGCGTCAACGACGTATGGCAACACCGGGCCCGGCATCCTCCGATAGGTCTCGCACCCCATCGCAGCGAATTCGGTCTTGGGGGAGACGGACTGCCAGAGGGAGTCGAAGCCCGGGATGTCTGCGGGTTTGCACTCCAGCTCGCCCACGACGTA
The DNA here is from genome assembly GCF_056160425.1 of Micromonospora sp. ABR4_055. Taxonomy (NCBI): domain Bacteria; kingdom Bacillati; phylum Actinomycetota; class Actinomycetes; order Micromonosporales; family Micromonosporaceae; genus Micromonospora; species Micromonospora sp. ABR4_055. The sequence goes on along the minus strand of NZ_JBSWXD010000114.1, from coordinate 8,593 downwards.
CGCGAACGAGCCGATGCCGATGTCGTCTTGGTCCATAGCCATGGTCACCTTCGATCGTCCTGGGTAGGCGTCATGTCTGCGGCTGCGCGACCTTGCTCGCGTCGATCTCCCGGAGCACGGCGACGATGCCGTCCACGTCGACCATCTTGGGGACCCACTCCGGGCGGAGGGTGACCGTGTCGTTCGTGTGTTCCTTGATGTAGTTCAACATCACCACGATCATGTTGAGTGAGCTGATCCCCAGTTCGTCGCGGGTCTGCGCCCGGAGCACCTGCTCGGCGGTGACGTCCTTGGCGACAGGCTGGGTCGCGAGGAACTCGGCGAACTTGAGGCGGTAGCCGTCGTCGGTGCCCATCAGGACTCGACCTTGGGGAAGGGGAAGCCGTTCAGGTTGTTCTGGAGGATCCGATTGTGGCCCCACCGGTCCTCGCCGGAGACCAGGACGCTGCCGTGGTAGTCGAGGCTGATCGCGTCACCGAACCCGCTGAGGCTGTCGATGTGCTCGTAGACCCTGACCGAGGGGGAGACGTAGCGGGTGGCGAGCCCGAGGCGTTTGGTGTCGCTGATGTTGGGCAGCGACCCGTGGATGCACTTGGCGAGAAAGATGACGAACTGGCCCGGCTTCAGTGGCATGTTGACGATGGTGGCGGCGTCCGGGTCCCAGTCCTTGTCGAGCTTCAGCTCCGAGTAGTCGTAGCCGAAGAAGTCGTGCGACTTGCTCTCCACGTTGCGCGACATGGGCTTGGTCTCGTCGTAGTACCACTTCTTGTGGCTGCCCGGGATGAATCGCAGGCAGCCGTGCTCCTCGTCGGCCTCGGAGAAGGCCGTCCACACAGTGAGCTCTTGCGTGGCGGCGGTGCTCTCCTCGGTGTACCGCAGCGAGGGGTAGGCGACCGTCCCGGACTCGAAGACGGTGAACGCCTCCACCTGATGCCAGCCGGTGCCGGCCTCACCCGGCTGCTTTTCGAAGATGTTGGTCTTCCAGCAGATGATGTCGCTGCCCATCAGGCTGCGCAGCTTGTGCACGATCGTTGGGTGCGCGATGTGCTCCGAGAGTGTGTTGCAGTCCAGATGACGGTCATAGTTGATGATGTTGGAGTCGTGGGGCTTGTTGGCCGAAGTGACCATTTCGATCATGGCCTGACCCCAGAGGACCGGTGCCTGTTCTTCGGGGTAGAGGTCGAACGGTCCAATGAACCCGTTCTCCTGGAAGGACCGCACCTGCTCGGCCGTCAGACCCTTGATCTCGGTGCCGGTTACGCTCTCAGCCATTCCTACGTCCTCTCCGGAGTCGGTTTCAGCCCAACGTAGGCGTCCCCGCCCGAGGCGTCTTGTCACCGGAACCGGTGTCCGCCGATGCCCCGCAGCTGATGGCAGGCTCCCGGCATGCCTAGGTTCCTTGTGTTCTCGGTCGGATTGCTGACCTCGGTTCTCGGGTCGGCGTTCACCAGCCTGGCGATGGGCGTCTGGGTGTTCCACGACACCGGGTCGGCCACGCAGTACAGCCTCACGCTTCTCATGAGTCTGCTGCCCGGAGTGATCTTCGGGCCTCTCGCCGGCGCGCTGGTGGACCGCTGGAGCCGGCGGGCCCTGCTGATCGTCAGCGAGGTGGTGTCGGCCGTACCGGTTCTCGTGCTGGCCCTGCTCCACTCCGCCAGTGAGCTGCAGCCGTGGCATGTGTTCGTCTTCGTGGGTATCCAGTCGCTGATCCGTGCGGTCCAGCTGCCGGCTCTGAGCGCCAGCATCGTACTACTCGCGCCACCCGAGCAGGTGGCACGCGCCAACGGCGTGGTCATGCTCGCCCATGCGCTCGGCAACACGGTCGGTTTCGCCGCCGGTGGTGTCCTCTACTTGTTGATCGATCTCAACGGCGTGCTGTTCGTGGACTTCGCGACGTTCGTGTTCAACACGGTGATTCTCGCGTTCATCCGGATCCCGCGCCCGCCTCGCAGCGAGGCCGGCCAGACGCCGTCCGGCGGACTGATCGCCGAGATCCGGGCGGGCTGGCGCATAGTTGCCACCCGGAACACCCTGGTGACCATTCTGCTGTTCAGCGTGGCGCTCAACGTCAGCCTCGGGTACGCCGACGCGGTCCTCACCCCGCTGGTGCTCTCGTTCGCCTCCGCGGCGAGCCTGGGCATCGTGATCGCGTGCATGGGGGCCGGCGCGGTGGCCGGCAGCCTGGCACTCGCGACCTGGGGCGGCCCCCGCCGCCGGATCATCGGGCTCGCCGGCTTTGCGATACCCCTCGGTTTGTTCCTGTGCCTCGGTGCACTCCGGCCGAGCATTTCGCTGATCATGGTCGCCGCCTTCGGCTTCACGTTCTGCTTCACCATCGTGGACGGCACGAGCCGTAACATCCTGCAGGTCGAGGTCGAGCCGGATATTCAGGGCCGGGTCTTCGCCACCTACAACATGGTCGGCGGCCTGGTGCTCGCCTCGTCGTATCTGATGGCCGGTCCGGTCGCAGACCGGCTCTTCGAGCCGTTGCTGTTGGCGGACGGCCCCCTCGCCGGGTCCGTGGGCTCGGTCATCGGGGTCGGCCCGGGGCGGGGGATGGCCATGCTGATGCTGGTGATCGGGGTGGTCATGCTGATTACCGCGGTGGTGGCGTCTCGGCAGGCGAGCCTGCGCGGGCTTCCGGACAAACCGATCCGCAAAGCGGCCCAGCCCGTGTCCGAAAGCGTGCCCGCGGCGGCTCCGAGCAATATGGTCGGCTCATGACCGTTCACGAACTGTCCCGTGCCGACGCGCGGAGGATCGCGGTACGTGCTCAACTGCTCGATCGGCAACAGCCGACCGACCTTCTCGACGTGGTCCGCAAACTGACTCTGCTGCAGATCGACCCTACCGCGGCCGTGGCACCCAGCGCCGACCTGGTGGCCTGGAGCCGGCTGGGCAACTCGTACGCCCCGGCGCAGCTCGACGCTGCCCTGCAGGACCGCACGCTAGTCGAACTGCGAGCGATGATCCGGCCCGCGGAAGACATGCGCCTGTATCGCGCGGATATGGAGGAACGGTCCGGACGCGGCGAAAACAGCTTATGGCGGGAAGCGCGGTGGGAATGGGTCAGGGTCAATGACGCCTTCCGGCGCGATATCCTCGCCCGGCTCACCGAGTCGGGGCCGATGGTCTCGCGGGACCTGCCCGACACCGCCGTACAACCCTGGGGATCCTCGGGGTGGACCAACAACCGCAACGTGTCGCAGATGCTGGAGTTCCTCGTGCAGCTGGGTGAGGTCGCGGTCGCCGGCCGGCAGGGCCGGCAGCGGCTGTGGGACCTGGCGGAACGGGTGTACCGCGACGACCCGGTGGTGCCGGCAGAGAAGGCGCGGCGCATGCAGGACGAGCGGCGGCTGAAGTCGCTGGGCATCGCGCGGGCCCGCGGGCAGGAGTGCGCGGTCGAGCCGTGGGACGTGGGCGAGGCGGGTGAGCCGGCCGTAGTGGAGGGCACCCGCGGCCAGTGGCGGGTCGACCCGGCTGCATTGGGCCAGCCGTTCACCGGCCGGGCGGCGTTGCTGTCACCCTTCGACCGGTTGGTGCACGACCGTAAGCGTATGGCCGAGATTTTCGAATACGAGTACCAGCTGGAAATCTACAAGCCGGCCGCGCGCCGCCGCTGGGGCTACTACGCGCTGCCGATCCTCTACGGCGACCGGCTGGTGGGTAAGTTGGACGCGACCGCCGACCGCAAGGCAGGGGTGCTCAAGGTCGCCGCGATCCACCGAGACGTAAATTTCACCATGGCGATGAATAGCGCGGTGGGCCAGGAGATCGAGAAGCTGAGCCAGTGGCTCGGCTTGGAGCTCAGGTGAGCTCGTCGCCGAACGCGAGGAGTTCCGGGTTGACGGTGCCCAGCCGGTTGTCGGAGATCGTCAGCCGCGCGGAGTAGAGGTCGCGCTGGTGGCGGCTGATCGAGAACCCGCCGGTCTCGGAGTTAGCCGGCCATCCGGCAGATTTCGACCGCGATCTGAGCGACCTGGACCGTGTCGAGCGACACCCGCACCTTCGGCACGTTGGCGCGCAGACCGATCCCGGGGCCGCGCGGGTTGCGGGCGTAGTCGGTCGCGAACGTCGCGACCGCGTGCCCTGCCGCCCGGATGCGGTTGTGCATCCACGCCTCCTGCGGGTCGGCTGCGGCGGTGCTCCGCGCTCGCCGCTGCTGATGGCCGGGTGGAAGGTCCGACCGCCGGGGGCGTGCTCGCCCTGCAGCCTCATCGAACGCTGGGGACGCGGCCTCCGCGAAGGGACGGGAACTACACCAGACTGGGCAGGTCAAGTCGAGCAACTACCGGCACGACGGTGGCGTGGTCGACCGGTGCGCCGGCCAGGATGAACAGGGCATCGCGGATACGCGCCGCTCCGCGCACCGGGCCGGTCAGGTTGATCGGCGTGGGCTCGGTCGCCTGCCCGGTGGCGGTGTCGAGGACCGTGATGAGGACGTGGCGATCGGCACCGACGATCAGGACATGGCGCTCGTCGAGACGGATGAGGCCGTGCGGCCGGCCGACCGGGGTCACGACCCACCGGTGCTCGAAGGTGTCGACGTCGGTGATCGCGCTGTGCCCGTCGCCGAGCACGAAGAACGTGCGTTCGTGCAGCCAGCACGCCGCCTGGCAGGCACCCACCGGGAGCCCTGCGGGCCATCGCTGCTGGTCGCCGAGGGGTCTCCGATTTGCACCAGGCTGGCGCGCTCGGTGCCGGGGCCAGCCGACCGTGTCGCGGTCCAGCAGCCACGGCGTGCCGTATGGGCCGGGGACGATGATCGGCGGCGGGTGAAGCCGCCTGAGGCCACTTCCAAGGCGTCCTGCCGGTGGCGCGGCACCCCGCCGTTGCGAACTACGAAAAAGGTCACCATCGGTCGTGGCTAACGGGCTGCCGACGCAGTCGGTGAGTTCCAGACGCCAGCGAGGCTGGGCGCGGCGACCGACGGCGAGGTTCATGATGCCGTCGTCCACGGTGATGAGCAGTCGGCCGTGGTCGGCGGTGATGCCGGCGATCGTGGCGCTGTAGGCAGTCACGGTGGGGTCTACCGCGCCGGGTGCTGCGACAGTAGCCGGGGTGAAGCCATTGGGGGCACCCGACCGTAGCGGTGCCGGGTCCGGGCGTCGTGGGCGCAGAAGCGTCGCCAACGGCAGGTTCGGGTGGCCGAACACCGACAGCGACCGGTTCACAGCGTCGATCAGTTCGGGTCCGGACACGGCACCGCTGATCAATGCTTCCGAGTGGGTGCGGTCGAGCAGTACGACGTCGCGGGATCGTTCGGCGCGGCGTAGCGAGCTGGCGGCGAATCCCGACCACGAGGCGAGGATGCCCATGGTGCCCGGTCGCCGCTCGGTCAGCACCTCACTCAGGTGGCGTAGCGGCTCGTCGGTGATCGGGTCGGCGTACCACTTCGCCTCCAGCAGCCACCAGTGCCGTCGTAACAGAACGCGACGTCGACTTCGCCGTGCGGCCCCCGCTGATCGGCCTCGGCGTCGATTCCGTCGCGCACCAGTGCGTCGGCGAGCAGGGTGATGAACCGCATCCCGCGTACCGACTCACTCATCCCGCCAGCCTGCTTGCGCAGGTCGGCGTACCGGCTCACGAGACTGGTGTTCAACTGAGGTCCGGGATCGGTGGGCACCGCGTCAGTATCCCAGCCGCAGGGCACGGTCCCTGATGGTGGCAGTGGGTGACACCATGAAGGTGGCGGGTCGTGGCCTGTCACCTACAGACGGCAGGAAGATGCGACACAGAAGCGACAGCCGACCATGGTCTGATCATGGTTTGGTAGTGGAGACTGTGGTGGTGGTGACCAAGGATCAGATCGCGGAGGCACGGCGGCGTCTCGGTCTCGGGCTTGCCACCGCGCGAAATGCCACTGGATGGAGCCAGTCCGACTTGGCTCGCCAAATCAACTACAGCCGTAGCACTGTCGCGAGCGTCGAAACTGGATCCGGAAAGGCATCCCAGGCCTTCTGGACGACGTGCGATCAGGAACTGGGCTGCCGGGGCAGTCTTGTCGCAGAGTACGACAGGTTGCAGGATTTGATCGTCAAGCACCGACAACAGGCCCAACGGGACGAACGCCTCCAGCGTGCAAGGCGACGCGCACCCGATCTCAGCGATATGGTGGCAGCTGAGCCCTTTTCCTTGGCAAGTCCTGGCGAGCAAGCAGTCGACGGCTCCCAGATGGTTGCGAGCGAGAACCCGCCAGGGAACGAGGAGGTAGCAGCAGTGGATCGTCGTGGAGTGGTTCAAATGGGCGGCGCGGTGATGGCGGCCGCATTTTTGGATAGGCTGTGGTCTGAGCCTAGTCGTATGCACGAAGCGCTCGATCGAGGATCGATCAGCGCCGTGCGTTTGGAGGTCATCGGCAGGGAAGCCGCAGACCTGGGGGTACAGGTGGTCAGGGTTCCTCCTGCGACACTGCTCGCCCAGACGGTTTGGCAGTTTCGCAACATGCGAAGGCTCCTGGAAACGAAGCAGACGCTGCGCTCCCAACGAGAACTTTCCATCTGTGGCGCGATGTTCGCGACAATCACCGGTGAGATCCTGTTCAATCAGGGGGAATTTCCTCTGGCCGCCCACTGGTACACCGTTGCCCGCCGAGCCGCAGAAGAGGCCGGCAATCAGTTCCTGGCGGACATCGCGCTAGCCGGTAACACTTATCTGCCGACCTACACCTCTGACCCGCGTGCCGTCCTCGCCGGCGTGATCCCGCGCCTAGACGGTGCTCGTTCTCCGTCGCCGGCCATTGCTTGGCTGTGGGCGTTCCGAGCTAAGGCACACGCCATGTTGGCCGATGCCAACGCCTTTCAGAGATCGATCGAACGCGCACGAGACGTTCTCGACCGGTCGCCAAAGGACCTCGTCAAGCCAGGAATATTCTCGTTTCTTCCGGAGAAGCTCGCCTTCTACGAGGCCCGCGGTTGGGTGGAACTGAGGAACACTGACATGGCGTCGGTAGCCGCAGAGCGTGCCATCAGCCTTTACGATCTTCACGAAACGACCGAGCCGGCACTGGCCCGATTCGAGCAGGCCAGCGCCTACGCTCAGTCCGGCGAGGTGGCCGAGGCATGCCGCATTGCCACTGGCGCAATCTTGGATCGCCACACATACCATGGCATTACAGTTATCCGCCGGGCACGGGAGTTCGATCGTCTTGTCCCCGAATCCGGCGAACCAGTACGACAATGGCGAGAGGTTCTTCATTCCCTCAGGCAACCGCAACTTACTGTGACTGCGATCGAGGATGGAGGCGCCCGGTGACGAACCTACGCGAACTGCTCGAAGAGTACGTCCATTGCGGCAAGCTCATGCAACTCGCGACGCTGACCGCCGACGGCTGGCCGTCTGTAAGTAACGTGTGGTACGACGCCCATTTTGATCCCGACATTCTTCGATTTATTTCCCGCGATGATCGACTCCACAGCGCCAGCATTCGCCACGATGGACGTGTGGCAGGTAGTGTCATCGCGATGTCGCTAGAAGGGCTGGGGCAAAAGGTTCGCGGCGTGACCTTCACCGGCGTCGCCCGCGAACTCGGTACCCACGGAATCGGTCCCGAGGCTGAAACGTTCGTCAAGCGTTGGCCGGCATCTCGACCCGCACTTGATCCATATCTTCTCGCACGCGGTGACACGCATACTCGAATGTATGAGGTCGCCGTTATTGAATGGGTTCTTTTCGATGAGGTCAATTTTCCGGAGCAGCCGCGGCAAGTGGTAGCGGCTCGGCTGTCAGGACCTCCTGTACGCGAACGTCACGATGTCGCCATGACTTCGTTTAGGTTCCATCACGTCGCCGTCAGTGTTGATGATATTTCTGAATCGATTCTTTTTTACGGACAATTCGGGTTTCGCCCAGTGCTAGAATATGTCGATCCCGACGGCCGTTTCGAAGTCGCACACCTGAAACTCGGCAACGCATTCCTAGAGATCTGGAAGTATCGTCAGTATGTTGCCGCGCCACAATCGGCAAGCGAACTTTCGACAGACTTGCCCAGGATTGGCTGGAAGCATCTCGCACTTCAAGTGGCATCCTTGGAAGAAGTCATGACAATGTTGAGTGCACGCGGGATACCAGTCGTGGTAGCCCCTCGCATCGGCAACACCGGGGTGTCGTATCTATTTGTCAAGGATCCCAGTGGGAACCTTGTCGAATTTCTAGAGGATCACCGCGAACTGTAGACACTCGATGTCCACGGTCCTCACCGCCGGACGGGCTCTGTAGCGACAGGCCCAGCTCACTGCTGGCGTCGGCGGCCGTGTCCAGCACCACCGCACCGGGTTTGATTGACCCTCCGGAATCAACGCGAAGCCGTGCTACTCGTCACCCTGCGATACTGCGCTTGGTCCGAGGAGCGCTTTGAGGTCGGCCATCAGGGCGGTGGTCGGGGCGACCCGGTGCGGGCCGAGGCGCAGCAGGGTGGCGCGGCCGCCGTTGACGAGTTTGACGTGCACCTCGGCCGATCCGGGGTGGCTGGTCAGCACGTCGCGGAGGCTGTCGACCAGGGGCGGGGTGCAGCGGGCCGGGGACAGTGCGATCACGATGGGTTTGATCTCGTCGGCGGCGGTGATCTCCGGTACGGACAGGTCCATCGCCATCA
>NZ_JBSWXD010000113.1:0-22366 GCF_056160425.1 Micromonospora sp. ABR4_055 | reverse complement strand
TTTCTTTTGTGGGGTGGGGGGGCGCTCGCCAAATCCCCCCCCCCCCCCCCCCCCCCCCCCCCCCCCCCCCCCCCCCCCCCCCCCCCCCCCCCCCCCCCCCCCCCCCCCCTGTCCGTGCCCTGGCCCCGTCGTGATCAGGGCTGTCTGGACCGTGGCCGGCGCGCGGCCACCGCCAAGGCGGCCAACGCCAGCGCGGCGAGGCCGATCGGCCATGCCCAACGCCACCAACCGGCTCCGGCCGTACCGCCAGATTCGTCCTCGGCCGCTGCGGCGGCCAGATCGGCGACCGGCGGCGCCTGACCCTCCACCGCCTGTACATCGACCGTCGCCGTGCTGTCGTACGGCGCCGGAGCGCTCACCGTCACCTGCCAGTCACCCGGGCTGAGCACCGGGCCACTGGCATAGAATCCCTGCCCTTCACCGGCCGGTTCGAGCTGCAACGGGCCGACCGACCGCCCCCCGTCAGCGGTGGCGGTCAGCACCAGCCGGACCGGAAGGTCGAGCCGGTGCCCATCGTCATGGAAGGCCTGCACGGTCACCCCGGTGGCACCGTCGCCGGCCACCTCCAGATCGAGTTTGCCGTTGTGCGCCTGCGCGGGACCGGCCGCCGGCAGCACCGCCAGCAACAGGCCGAACAGAACGGCGGCCGATCCACGCGTACGACGCATGGTGTCTTCCTTCCTGTCTCGTCGACGGGTCGGTGACCTGTCGATAGGACGGTGGCCCCACCACACCACCCCGACAACGAGGGGAACAAACGCACCCACAACTCCCTTTTTTGGCCCTCCCTCTTGTGTGCTCCCCCCCCCCCCACCGCGGATCAGAGTTGCTGGTCGGGGTCGATCCGGGTGGGGTCCTCCGCCAGCCGACCGGCACCGGTGACCGGCTTTCCGCCGTTCGCCTTCACCCCGGCCGCGCTCGCCGTGCCACCGAGCCGTTCGATCATGGCGTCGGCGTCACGGATCAGGGTGTCCCGCACGTCGGCGTCGGTGACCAGATCCGGGTCGGCGGCGAGGGCCTTGAACGCGGTCAGCTGCTGGATCGCCCGCTTGTCCTTGCCGGCCGCCTCCGACAGCCGGACCGCGTCCAGCTTGTTGGACAGCTTGCGGTCCGCCTTCTTGGACAACCGTCCGGTCGACTTGAACCTGTCGATCAGGTTCTGCATGTCCCGGAACGAGGTGGTGACGAAGAACCGAACCGTCGAGGTGGTGTCGTTGCCCGCCTTGTCGGTCGCGGTCACGGTCAGCTCGTGCAGGCCGAGCGGCAGGTCGTACATCACCTGGAGGGTGTCGTTCGCGTACGGCTGCCCGTCCAGCGTGCCGACGACGGTGTCGATGCCGGAGGTCGGGTCGACCGCCTGCCACGACACCCGTACGTCCTGGCTGTCGCCGTACAGCTGGCCGTCGGCCAGCCCGGAGATCAGCAGGGTCGGCTTGCTGCCGTCGATCTTCACCACGGCCGACTTCAGCGCCTCGACGTTGCCGGCGAGGTCGGTGGCCCGGTAGAGCAGCTCGTGGTCACCGTCGCCGGTCACCTCGACCGGCTCGTCGTACGGCGTCCAGTCACCGCCGTCGAGCGACCACTCCAGCAGCTCGACCCCGGAACCGTCGTCGGTCGAGGAGAGCACCACCGGGATGGTGCCGTCGTGCCAGCCGTTGTCGTTCGCCGGGGCGAACTCCGCCGAGCTGACCGGTGCCGTGGCGTCGATCTGGAAGGTGACGGACCGGGTCTGCTCCACGTTGCCGGCGGCGTCGGTGGACCGGAACCGCAGCTCGTGGCTGCCGTCCCCACTCACCGCTACCGGCTCGGTGTACGCCGTCCACCCGGTCTCGTCGTCGAGCGAGTACTCGGTACCCGCCACCCCGCTGCCACCGTCTTCGTCGGTGGCGGTCAGGGTGACCGCGACCGGTCCGGGGTACCAGCCCTCGACCGGTCCAGCCGGCTCGCCGGTCCCGCTGACCTCGGCCTCGGTCACCGGCGCCGTGGTGTCCTCCTCCGAAACCTCCGTGGTCAACCGGAAGTAGTCGAACGACACGGTCTTCGACTCCGTCTGGTTGGCGCCGAGGCTGAACAGCCCGACCTTCGGGTTAGCCCCGACAGCCGCGTTGGTGAGCGACTCGAACTGCGTCCAGTCGGTGCCGTCGGCCGAGTACGCGGCGGTGTAGGTGTCACCGACGCGGGCCAGCCGCAGGTGCCACACCGCCGAGGTCAGCTCGCTGACCTGCGGCTGCGGGTTCTGCACCGCCGCACCGATCTCGCTGCGGTACTCGATGCGCCGACTGACCGGGCTGCCGACGGTGTTGTCGGCGATGAAGTCCAACTTGAGATAGTTGTCGTCATCGGCGTACACCAGCAGCCCGGCCTGCTGGTACTGCTCGTCCAGCAGGCTGCCGTCGACCTTCGTCTGCACGGTCCAGTCGCCGTCCGGCGCGGTCTGCAGGATGAAGTTCGTCGGCCCGGAGTTGCCCGCACCGTAGATGTCACCGTTCGACACGTCGATGTGCAGCGACCCGTCGGCGACCCGGTAGGCCGCCGCGTCCTCCCGGACGATGGCGTCCCAGCGGCACGCGTCCAGCGCGCTCCCGTCGAACTCGTCGGACGGCTCGACCGGACCGGCCGGCTCATCCGGCGTCACCTGGAACCAGTCGAAGGCGGCGTCGACCACCGGAGCCTCGGTCCCACCGTTGAGCGCGAACACGCCGATCTGCGGGTTCCCGATGCCAGTCAGTGCCGCCGACCGGCCGACCGGGGCGAAGGTCTGTCCGTCGGCCGACATGGCCGCCGTCAGGTTCGTCCCGTCGCTGGTCACCCGCAGGTAAATGGTGTCACCTGCGGGCGCGTCGGTGGCGTCGGCACCCTCGTTGCGCGGGGTGCCGCCGGTCTCCCGGATGAACTCCACCCGGCGGCTGCCGCTGTACAGCAGGTCCAGCTTGGCGTAGTTGTCGTCGTCGCCGTAGACCAGCAGACCAGCCTGCTGGTAATTGGTGGTAACCGGCAACGTCACCTTGGTGGTGGCCTGCCAGGCGCCGTCCGGCGCGGGCTGCAGGACCAGGTTGGTGGCGTCGTTGCGGCCGCCGTACAGGTCACCGACGCCGGTCGGCAGCAGGAGCGTGCCGTCGGCCACCGAGTACACCTGGCTCTCCCGGACCACCGTCCACCGGTCGCGGTCCAGCCCGTCGCCGAGGAAGTCGTCCGACCGTGCTCCGAAGCAGGACGTGTTCGGTGCCTCGACCCGCACCGACACGTACGCCGATGCCGTCGCGCCCCGGGCGTCGGTCACCACCAGGGTGGCGACGAAGGTGCCCGGTGCGGTGTACGTGTGGCTGGCGTCCAGGGTGTCGGCGGTGCCGCCGTCACCGAAGTCCCAGGCGTACGTCAACGGGGTGTCGCCCTCGGCATCGGTGGCCGTGCCGTCGAACGCCACGGTGAGCGGCGCGGTGCCGGACGTCGGCGTCGCGGTGACGCTGACCTGCGGCGGCGCGTTCTCGGTGACGCCTCGGCCGAGGAAGTCCATCCAGTTGACGTTGAACAGCGAGTTCGCGCCACCGCCCGGGTCCCGGGCGACGAAGTACAGCACCGCCGCGTCGGCGCCGCCGGTGACCGGCGCGGTCACGTCGGTCCAGGTCTGCCAGCCGCCGGTACCCGCGATGTCAGCGGAGGCGACCACCGGACCGTCGACGGCGTCGGCGCGGACCTCGATCCGGCCGCCGGCCGTCGCCGATGCGACCCGGAACCCGATCGAGTCGACGTTGGTCAGGTTGGCCGGGTCGACCGACCACCAGTCGCCGTCCTCGATGAAGCCGATGTTCTCGCCGCCACCGGCCGGGTCGCCGGTGGTTTCGGTCCGGACGCCCGGGTCGCCGCCGCCGGTGGCGCCGTCCACCCGTCCGGTCGAGCTGAAGTACTCGGCCTGCTTGCGCTTGGGCTGCAGCAGTTCGATCGCCCGGCCGGTCAGTGGCGCGGCACCGCCGACCCCGCCGTCGTCGGTGTAGGTGGCCTCGAACACGCCGAAGACGTTCGCCTCGGCGCCGTGGCCGGCGGCGAGCTGGGTCTGCACCGTGCCGGAGCAGCCAGTGTGCTGCTCCAACGGGTGGGCGTGCTCGTCGTGGCCGAGCAGCACCTGCAGCTCCACCCGGTCACAGTCGATTTCGCCGTCCTCCGGGTCGGTCACGGTGATCGTGTACTCAACCTGGTCGCCCCAGTCGAAGAAGCCGCCGGCCGGCGGGAAGTCGATGGTCACCGTCGGTGCGGTGTTACCGACCGTCACCGGTACGTTGGCAACGGCCGTACGCTCGTTGGGGTTGGTCACGGTCAGCTGCGCGGTGTAGTTGCCGGCCTCGGTGTAGGTGTGGGTCGGGTTGGCCTCGGTGGAGGTCCCGCCGTCGCCGAAGGCCCAGGCGTAGGCCAGCGTGCCGCCGTCCGGGTCGCGCGAGCCCGCGCTGGAGAACTCCACGGTCAACGGTGCCTGGCCGGAGGTCGGGGTGGCGCTGGCCTGCGCGATCGGTGCCCGGCTACCGGCGACGTAGTCGATCCGGTAGACCCCCGAGTCGTCGTTGTTGCCGCCGAAGCCGCTGCCCCACTCGATCAGGTACAGGGCGCCGTCGGGGCCGAACTCGAAGTCCATCGGGCGGACGAAGCTCATCCCGGTCAGCAACTGGTTGATGTCCACCAGCTCGGTGCCGTCAGCGGACACCTGCATGGTGTACATCTTCGACTGGTTCCACTCGCCCAGCAGCGCCTTGCCGTCGTAGTACGCCGGCCACTTGCGGTCCGAGGCCAGCTCGGTGTCGTAGCGGTAGACCGGCCCGCCCATCGGCGCACCGCCGCCACCGATTTCGGGGTAGCGCGGGTCACCGCTGTAGCCGTAGTCCACGGTGGCGGGGATCGCCGGTGGCAACTCGGTAAGTCCGGTGTTGTTGGGGGAGTCGTTCACCGGCGCCGAGCAGTCGAACTTCGCGCCGCTGGGGCCGGACGGGAACTGGTAGTCGTTGTACGCCTCGTTCGTCCCGGTGCAGTACGGCCAGCCGTAGTTGCCGGGGGTGTCGACGATGTTCCACTCGACCAGGCCCCGGGGGCCCCGGTTGGGGTTGTCCGAGTTGGCGTCCGGGCCGTAGTCCGCCACGTAGAGCGTGTCGGTGGCCAGGTCCACGCCGATCCGGAACGGGTTGCGGAAGCCCATCGCGTAGATCTCCGGGCGGGTCTGCGCGGTGCCCGGTGCGAACAGGTTGCCCTCCGGGATGGTGTACGTCCCGTCGTCCTCCGGGTGGATCCGGATCACCTTGCCGCGCAGGTCGTTGGTGTTACCGGAGGTACGCTGCGCGTCGTAGTCCTGCCGCCCGGCCCGCTCGTCGATCGGGGTGTAGGCGCTCGACTCGAACGGGTTGGTGTTGTCCCCGGTCGCCAGGTAGAGGTTGCCCTGGCTGTCGAAGGTCATGGTGCCGCCGGCGTGGCAGCAGGTGTTGCGCTGGGTGTCGACCTGCAGTACGGCCTCCTCGCTGGCCGGGTCGATGCTGTCGCCGACCACGGTGAACCGGGACAGCAGGTTGCGGGCCACGCCGTCGTTGGGGGCGTAGTAGAGGTACACCCAGCCGTTGTCGGCGAAGTCCGGGTCGAGCCGGATGCCGATCAGGCCGTCCTCGTTGCCGGTGAACACGTCGAGGTCGATCGCGGTGACCGTGTTGCCGGTGTCCGGCTTGACGATCTGTACCCGGCCGTCACGCTCGATGTAGAAGACCCGTCCGTCCGGGGCGATGTCCAGCTCCATCGGGTTGCTGGTGTTGTTGTCCAGGGTGATCTTCTCGAAGCTCTCGGTCAGCGAGGCGCCGCAGTCGGAGTCGACGACCCCGGCGGCGGACTGGATGCCGCCGAGCAGGTGGTCGAGGAACTCCGGCTCGGCGAACGACTCGTTGGTGTGGCCGCCGCCGGTGTACCAGGCCCGGCCGCCGTCGTAGTCGCTGCACCAGGCGATCGGGTGGTCGGCACCCATCGCGCCGGCACCTGGGGTGTAGCTGGTCTCGTCCAGGCTGGCCAGTACGTGCACGTCGCCGCGCGGGTTGGTCTGGAAGTTGTACCACTCGTCGTAGCGGGTCCATTCGGCGGGCAGTCCGTCGGTGGACGGGTGGGCCGGGTCCTCGACCTTGACTACGGCGTTCTGGTTGGCCGGGTGGCCGGAGAAGTAGGCGCCGACCAGTTCGCCGTACCAGGGCCAGCTGTACTCGGTGTCGGAGGCGGCGTGGATCCCGACGTACCCGCCACCGGCCTGGATGTAGCGCTCGAAGGCGGCCTGCTGGGCGGTGTCGAGGACGTCGCCGGTGGTGGACAGCCAGATGACCGCCCGGTAGTTGGCCAGGTTGGCGTCGGTGAATTCGGCGCCGTCCTCGGTGGTGTCGACGGTGAAGCCGTTGTCGGCACCGAGCTGCTCGATCGCGGCGATGCCAGCCGGGATGGAGCCGTGCCGGAAGCCGGCGGTCTTGGAGAAGACGAGCACGGAGTACGGCTCGTCGGCGGCCGCCTCGAAATCGCCCGGGCTGGCCTGCACGGCGGGGCCCGGATCGACCGGGTTGCCCGGGTTGCCCGGTGCGGCCTGCGCGGCAGGGGCGCCGAGCAGGGCAGTAGACAACATGGAGAGCGAAAGTATCGCAGCGGTTAGCGGGCCACGTCGAAGGTGGCGTCGGCGGGTTCGGGACACGTGGTCTCCTAGTCCTGGTGAACACACTGTCGGGTGGGCCGACCCGCCGAGGGTCGTCCCGTCTGGCCCGGTGAACGCGCTGCCACGACGCGGTCACCGAGCTTTTGTTAAGCCGTTGGACAAAATTAGGGACTGCCGGCTTTGTTTCCGGCAAGGGCTATGCGTGTAACGGTTTGATAAACGCTCAGCCGCTGAACCAGCTGGGAACCATCGCAAGCGCGACGAATCGGATTGATCTGCCGATGAAGCAGACCACTGCGAACACGCTGGCCGGCATCCGGGTGCCACCGGCCACCACCGTCGTGACCAGCAGCGGAGGCACGCCGATCACGCTGCTCGCGAACAGGGTCGGTATGACGAACGCCGGCTCGTACAGTCGGCGGTGCTCCCTGGCCACCCAGCCCGCCCAGCCGGACAACCTGCTGCGCAGCCCCTGCGGCAGCCGGTCGCCGATCGCCGGACCGATCCGGCGCAACCATCCGGCCCGTGGCCTGCCGTCCGTCGGCGGCGTGTCCGTCGCCGTGTCGTCCGTCGGCGTCGGGTTTGTCGCCGTCGTGTCCGTCGGCGTCGTGCCGTCGGCCGCTACCGCGCTGGCCGTGGCCGCCGCCTTCGGCGCGGTCCGCTTGGCCAGCCACCGGCGCAGCCACGGCGACTGGATCACCCCCCGCGACGCCAGGAACATGGCGAGCTTGGCGACGGTCTGGCCGAGCGCTGCGGCGACACCCAGCGCCACCGGCGGGGAGGACGTGGTGGCGGTCAATGCGATGAGGTACGGCTCGATCGGAGTCACCGGCGACACCGCCGACAGGGCACCAACCGCGACGGTGGCCAGCAGAACCGCGATCACGAGGAGACGGCGCGCAGACCCGGAAGGTCGACAGCGAGCGGGATCCGGGCCACCACGACGAGCGAAGCGAGCTTCACCGCGGCGATCGCCAAGGTGAACGCCACCGGAAGCACCGGCGACGGTGCCAGCACCACCAGCAGCACCAGGCCGCCGGTGTTCAACGCCTTCGCCACCGGCGACCAGTTGAACCGGTACACCTGGGTGTGCACAAGATGGAAGTAGTTCGGGCTCAGCAGTGGCCACCGCAGGAAACTCAGGCTCAGCACCAGATCCACCACGACGAACTGCACGACGAAGATGACCAGCGGAACGCCCATCGACGGCAGCAGCGGGATCAGCGCGGCGGCGACCGCCAGGCAGCAGACCCGGTCGCAGACGATGTCGTAGACGGCACCGAACCGGGTCTCCTGCCGCAGCAGCCGGGCGGCCAGACCGTCCGCCATGTCACCGATCCAGTAGCAGCCGATCGCGACGCCGGTGAGTACCGTGCTGTCGCCGACGACGGCCAGCACGGCCAAGCCGACGGCGACCACGGTCCGGACCGTGGTGATGAGATTCGGTACGTTGCGGACCGGCCCGGCAGGCCCGTCCACCCAACCGTGCGGCGCGGCTGTGGCGGCACCGGCGGACAGGTGCGTGTCGCAGGCTCCCGGAGACGTGATGGCCGGCCCCCGCCTTCCTTGTCGACACCGAGTGTGGACTGACAGACGGTAGCACGGCCGGCGGACCCCGCCGCGTGGCCGAATCGCCCCGCCACCACGCGTGGCCGAACTGCTTCTTCGGGGTCACATCCGCAGCTGCGGCCAGTCCAGCAGGTTGGCGGCGAGCGTCGCGACCGTGGCGAGCAGACCCAGCCGGGCCTGACGCAGCTGAGGATCCTCGGCCATCACGAAGACGTCGTCGAAGAAGGCGTTCACCGGCGCGGTCAGCTGCCCGGCGATTCCAGTGAACCGGTCGAGGTCCGCGCTGTGGTCCAGGTCGGCCCGCACCTGCTTGACCACCTCGTGCAGCCGTACCTCGGCCGGCTCGGTGAGTAGCGCCGGGTCGTACTCGGCGGGCACGTCAGCCGGGACGATTCGCCGGGCCCGCTGCAACGCCTCGGCGAGCGCCCGGAACTGCTCGTCGGCCAGCAGCCGGTCCAGCTGGGCCAGCAGCCGGTCAACCAGTTGCGGCCGGTCGGCGTGCGCCAGTACCGCGCGGACCCGGTCCACCGGCTGGCCCTCCTCGGTCAGCAACTGCTCCACCCGGCGGGTCAGGAACTCGACGATCTCGCCCAGCATGGTGTCGTAAACCTGCACCGGTTCCCGCCGGGCGCCACCCCCGAGCCCGGTGGCCAGCGAAATCCCGGCCAGCCCTGGCTGACTCCGGTGCACCGCCAACAGCCCCAGCACCGCCCGCCGGATCGCGAACGGGTCGCTGCTGCCGGTCGGCATGCCGACCGTGGCAGCCAGGCCGGTCACCAGATCCAGCCGGTCGGCCAGCGACAGCAGCGCCCCCGGCAGCGACTGCGGCAACTGGTCACCGGTGCTGCGCGGCAACTCGGCCTCGAACACCGCCTGCGCGACCGCCGCCGGCTCTCCGGCGTGCCCGGCGTAGTCACGGGCCATCACCCCGGCGAGACTGGTCATCTCGGTGACCATCTGCGAACCGAGGTCGAACTTGACCAGCTCGGCCGCGCGGTCCAAGGTCGCCCGGTCCGCATCGGACAGCGCGATCATCTCGGCCAGGTCACCGGCCAGCCCGGCGATCCGGTCAGCCCGGTCCGCCATCGACCCCAGCTTGTCGGTGAAGGTCAACCGGCTCAGTCGGGACCGCAGCTCGGCCAGCGGGGTGGCCCGGTCGGCGCGGTAGAAGAACGCCGCGTCCTCGTACCGGGCCCGCAGCACCGCCTCGTTGCCGGCCCGTACCAGATCGACGTCGATCGCGCCGTTGGCGACCGCCACGAAGTGCGGCAACAGGGCACCGTCCGCGCCCCGCACCGGCAGGTACCGCTGATGCTTGCGCATCACCGTGGCCAGCACCGACTCAGGTAGCTCCAGGTAGCGTTCCTCGAACCCGCCGAGCAGCGGCGTCGGCTGTTCGATCAGGTCCACCACCTGGGTCAGCAGACCAGCCTCGGCGGCCAGGTCGACCCGGCCGCCGACGCCAGCGGCCAGCTCACCGGCGGCGGCGGTGACGATCGCCCGGCGTTCCTCCGGGTCCACCACGATGCCGGCGTCACGGACCGTCGCCAGGTAGCTCTCCGCGTCGGCCACCTCGACGGTCGACGTCGCGGCGGTCCGGTGCACCCGGGTGGTCCGGCCGGCGGCCAGCGTGGACACCTCGACCGGCACCACCAGGTCACCCCAGAGCGCCAGCAGCCACCGGACCGGACGGGTGAACGCCAGCTGCGGATCCCGCCAGCGCATGTTCTTCGCCGAGCGCAGGCCGGTGACCACCCCGGCGAGCACCTCGGTGAGGACCTCCGTCGCGGTGCGGCCGGGCTCGTCGCGCAGCATCGCCAGATGCGGTACGCCGCCGATCTCCACCCGGGCCAGGTCGGTCACCTCGACCCCCTGGGAACGGGCGAAGCCCGCCGCAGCCGGGGTGGGTGTGCCGTCCGGGCGGAACCCGGCGGCGACCTTCGGGCCGCGTACCGTGCGGGTGTGGTCGGGCTCGCGGGCGGCGACCGCGTCGACGACGGCGACCAGCCGGCGTGGGGTGGCCAGCACCCGGACGTCGCCGTGCATCAGCCTGGTCGCGGCCAACCGGTCGGCGACCAGCTTGGCGACCTGCTGGCGGGCCGAGCGGACCTCCGATGGCGGCATCTCCTCGGTGCCGATCTCGAACACCAGCTGCCGGGCCGGGGCCGACTCACCGGGCTGCGCGGCCGCTGCGTCGGCCTGCCCGGCTGGCGCCGGTGGCACCACGCCGAGTGGGTGGCCCAGCTCGTCGCGGCGGCGCACCCACAGCTGCGCCACCTCGCCGGCCAGCCGGCGCATCCGGGCGAACTCGGTGGCCCGCTCGGCGGTGGAGACCGCGCCCCGCGCGTCCAGCACGTTGAACGCCTGCGAGCACTTGAGGACGAAGCTGTGCGCCGGGACCGGCAGCCCGGCGTCGATCATCCGCTGCGCCTCGGCTGCGTACAGGTCGAGCAGCTGCCGGTTGGTGGCGACGTCGGCGTCGTCGAGGTAGTAGCGGGACATCTCGTACTCGCCGGGGCCGAAGATCTCGCCGTAGGAGATGCCCGGCGCGTACGCGATCTCCTTGAAGTGACGGACCCCCTGCAACGCCATCATGATCCGCTCGATGCCGTAGGTGATCTCCACCGACGGCACCTCGAGGTTGATCCCACCGGCCTGCTGGAAGTAGGTGAACTGGGTGATCTCCAGCCCGTCCAGCCAGACCTCCCAGCCCAGACCCCAGGCGCCGAGCGCCGGTGAGGCCCAGTTGTCCTCGACGAACCGGACGTCGTGCGCGGCCACGTCGATGCCGAGCGCGGCCAGGCTGCCGAGGTAGAGCTCCTGCGCGTCGCCCGGCTCCGGCTTGAGGATCACCTGGAACTGGGTGTGGGTCTGGATCCGGTTCGGGTTCTCGCCGTACCGGGCGTCGTCCGGACGCACCGACGGCTCTACGTAGGCGACCCGCCACGGCTCGGGACCGAGCACCCGCAGGAACGTGGCCGGGTTCAGCGTGCCGGCGCCGACCTCGGTGTTCATCGGCTGGACCGTCAGGCAACCCTGCTCGGCCCAGTACGCCGCGAGGCGGGCCAGCGCGTCCTGCATCGTCAGCACGAATTGCTCCCAAGGTCGGTGACGGCCGGTACGTCGGGTACCGGCCGGCGGCGGTTGATTCCGGGCCATTCTATTTGCCCGGCCGCGACCGGCCTGAACGGGCCGTGACCCGTGCACCGGTGGGCGGTCCGCTGGGAGCGGAGGTTCAGCGGTCGAAGCCCCAGGCGTGGTAGGACTCCACGGTCAGCCAGGCGGACACCCGGGGGCGCTCCCGGTTCGGGTAGCGGTCACCGGTGTAGTGCCGGGCGAGTCGGTCGATCCCGGCCAGCTCGGGGTCCGGCTCGATGGTCACCCTGCCGTGCAGACTGACATGCCGGTACCAGGAGTCGCCGTCCAGCACGGTCAGCGACACCCGTGGGTCGGCCCGCAGATGCTCCAGCCGCTTGCGCCCGGCGTCCAGGTTGAGCAGCACCCGGCCGTCGTCCCACAGGTACCAGGTGGCGACGGTCACCGGCGTGCCGCTCGGGCTCACCGTACCCATCACCGACGGGTTCGGCCGGCCCAGCATTTCGACCAGGTGTTGCGGCATCGGCGGCTTGGCCATCGACGGAGCTCCTTCCAGCGGGCGACGGGTCGACTGGTCGCCTACGGTCACCGACTCTACGGCCGCCAGGCGCCGCTCACACCTGATCGCGCAGGCTTTCCGTCCGTTGCTCGACCGTGGTCCGCAGCTGTTCCAGCTCGGTCGCGACCGCCGAGCCGTCCTGACCGTCGACGGTTGCCAGGACGGCGGCCAGGCCGTCCAGCGCGGCCGTCGCCGCGCCGCTGGCGAACATCCGCTGATAGAGATCGCGGTACGCGGCCTCGTACACTTCGGTGAACGCGTCGCTGGCCAGGAACCGTTCCTTGAGCGGGTGCCCGGCCGACCGGCCGGGACCGCCGCCCTGCGGCGCCGCCCCGGAGCCGGCCCTGTCGGGTGGCTGGAATCCGTCGGGTGGCTGGAATCCGTCGGGTGGCGCGAACCTGTCCTGTGGTGCCGTGCCGTTCTGCGGCGTGGCACCGCCGTCGCCACCACCGAACCGGCCACCGCCCATGGTCACCGCGTCCTGCGGCCCGAGGGTGGCGTCGCCACTGAACGTCAAATTGTGGTCCCAGCTGACCACCGTGAACTTCCGGGTGGCCAGGTCGTACCAAAGGTAGTAGTTGCGGCCGGGACCGGCCATGTCGTCGAAGTTGAGCAGCAGGTTCTGGGCGGCGACGTAGCGGGCGAACGACTCGACGTCGACGTGATCGGCCAGCTCGTCGTCGAATTCGTCGTCGGACGCCTCGGACACCCAGCGGATCAGGTTGATCACCGGCTGCAGGTCCTGGCTTCCGGTGAGGTTGATCTGCTTGAAGTCATCCTGGTACTCGACCGGATCCTCGCCCTGGTAGGTGAACGAACCGCCGGCCAACGACTTGTAGAGCACGCCACTGTCACCCAGCCCGGCGGCGTAGTGCTCGTCGGGGTGTTCCACCACGAGGCGGGCGGTGGTGGGCCGGTCGTTGACCGTGAACGCGCTGTACGCGTACCGCTGGGTGGCCATCCCGGCGGTATCGAGCAACGACAGGGCGAGGGCCTCGTTGGCCACGGCGCTACCGCCACCCATTCCGCCGACCCGCACTGCGATCTCCTGTAGTCCCTGGTAGCGCCGTCCCTCGACAAACGTGTCGAAGCTGATCAGCCAGGGCAGGTTCTCCGGTTCCTCGGCGGCCAGCCCGGCCCGGCCCATACCGCCGCCCGGCCCGCCTGCGCCCTGCTGCTGTCCCTGCCCACCGTCGGGTCGCTGCCCTGCACCGGACTGTCCGCCGTCGGGGGCGGCCCCGCCGCGTTGCACGGTCTCACCGTCGCGGGTCAGACCGGACAGGGTGGAGTTGCCTTTGAGCCGGATTCCCACGCTCGGGATCGTGGTCGAGTCGACCACCAGGTCCGCCTCGAGGTACTCCTTCTCGCCGTCGTCGAAGTAGGCGTCGAGCATCCGTTGGTAGTCGGCGTCGGCGAAGACCAGCGAGATCTCGTGGGCCACCGTTGGGTCGAACAGGTCAATGGTGCCGGCGATGTCGACCGTCACCAGGTCGGTCGCGGCGTCGGCCGCGCTGGTGACGTACGGCCGGATCCGGGTGCTGCCCAGCACGACCGTGACCACCAGCAGGAATACGGCGCAGCTGGCCAGCAGCCGGTAGTTGTGCCGGATGCGCAGCGGGATCCGGTGCCGTAACCGGTGCTTCGGCGCAGCGGCCGGCGGCACGGCCGGTGGATTCGGGGTGGACGGTGTACCGCTCATCACAGGTCCGTCTGGTCGTAGCCGGTGAGCACCGTGACCCGCTGGCCGCCGGTCAGCCCGCTCAACGCCGCGATCAGTTCGCCCGGCTCGGTGCCCTTGCTCAACCTGACCGTGTACATCAGCTCGGTCAGCGCTCCGCCCCGGATCGATTCGATGCTGACCAGCTCGAACTCGGTGGTCAGCCGCAGCAGCACGTCCTGTACGGCGTGCGTGTGGTCGCGGTCCGGTGGCACCTGCACCTTCACCACCTGGCGTTGCACGTTGAGCGCGAACCAGTTGAAGCGGTACATCACCCCGATGATCAGGCAGATCGCGACCGTGGCGATCACCGCGAGCAGGTAGAACCGGGTGCCGCAGGCCATGCCGACGCCCATCACCAGGAAGATGAAGCCGACGTCGCGGGTCTCCTTGATCGCGTTGCGGAACCGGACCACGGACAGCGCGCCGACCAGGGCGAAGGCCCGGGCGATGTTGGAGCCGACGACCAGCATGATCAACGAGATCAGCATCCCGAGGATGATCAGTGTCTGAACGTACGACTGGCTGTACGACACGTTGCGGTGGGTGGCCCGGTAGACCCAGCCGATGACTGCGCTGAGCACGAAGGACAGCGCCAGCGACGCGGCGATGTCGCCGAGGCTGAACGTGCTGGACAGGTCCTGGAAGGTGATGTCCATGTCAGGCCCGCCCGCCGCTCGCGCCGACGGCCAGCAGTTCGCCGGCCGGCCGGTCCGGAGGCGGTGGTGGCGCGTCGGCCGGCAGATGGAACACCGACCGCGGGGCCCGCCCGAACGCCTCGACACACTGGCAGTACTTGCTGACCCGCACGACCGACAGGTCGGCCTGCGCAGCGAGGTCGGTCAACCAGTACGGGACCCGTTCGTTCGCCTTCACCTCCATGATCGAACGCCACGGCGGGACGATGAACCGATTTTCGGCGTCGACGCCCAGGTGCAGATCACGGTCCCGACCCCGGACCCGGGTGTCCAGGGTGACCCGCAGGCCGAGATCGGCACCGGTGCCGACGAACGCCTGCCGGTGGTAGCCGGTGATCGCCACCGGGCGCAGGTCCAGGCCGCTGACCAGGCCGAGGACCTCCTGCACGAAGCCCCGCTGCGGCTCGGTGTGGTCGATCATGGCGCGGCCGTCGCACAGTTGACGGGCCAGTCGGTACGGCAGCGCGATCCGCCGTTTCTGGGTGACCCGGTTGACCCGCTGCTTGATCTCGACGTGGACGGTGGTGTCGTCGTCGATGCCGGTCCGGTCGCCGTAGTGCCGGATCCGCAGTTTGCGGCGGAACCGCAGCCCTTCGATCTTTTCCCAGTAGAACCGCAGGTCGTCGGTGTCGTAGTAGAGGCTCCACACCCCGTACCCGGTGGTCCCGGCATGGCTGTCCCGGTCGAGTCGGCGGGCGAGTTGGTCACGCAGTGCCGGTACCGCCGCGTTGTCGACCAGGTACTTGATCTCGTACCGGTTGAACGCGTGCAGCCGGGTGACGCCCCGCAGCGCGTGACCGGCCCGGTCGTCCGTACCGTGGCCGGCCCGGTCGTCCGGTCCTGGTCCGGTCGTCGTCGGCGGTGCCGATTCGGGTCGCATGGGCAGGTCCTCACCTTCAGGTAGGGCGGATTCGGTGCGAAGGTGAGGAAACACCGCGCAGATCAAAACAACCTCGGAACGGGATGTGAAGTTGAGGCGAACGGCCGATGACCGAAGCGCGTCCGTTGGTGCCTGTGCTTGCCCGGCCACCCCACAGCCGGCTCCCAGCCGGCTCCGAGACTGCGCCGGTATGCATGGCGGATGACCTCACCCGCCGAGATCGGCCAGGTAGCCGACGCCGGACCGGACCGGGCTCCCCGGATCCTGGTCGTCGACGACGAGCCGAACATCTGCGCCCTGCTCGCCGCCACGTTGCGGCTGATCCGGTTCGACGTCCGAGCGGTGGACGGCGGCCGCGCCGCCCTGGTGGCGATCGAGGAGTTCGAGCCGGATCTGGTGGTCCTCGACGTGATGATGCCGGATCTGGACGGCTTCGAGGTGGCCCGGACGATGCGCCGGGGCGGCCGCCGGCACGTACCCGTGCTGTTCCTGACCGCGCGGGACGCGGTGCAGGACCGGATCGCCGGGCTGACCGTCGGAGCCGACGACTACGTCGCCAAGCCGTTCAGCCTGGAGGAGGTGGTGTTGCGGATCCGGGCGATCCTGCGGCGCAGCGGCGTCGTCGACGAGCCCGAGCCGACCGACCGGGTGCTGCGCTACGCCGATCTGGAGCTCGACGAGGACGCCCACGAGGTACGCCGGGCCGGCCAGCGCGTCGATCTGTCGCCGACCGAGTTCAACCTGCTGCGGTATCTGCTGGTCAACGCCGGCCGGGTGGTCAGCAAGAGCCAGATCCTGGACCGGGTGTGGAGCTACGACTTCGACGGCGACGGCCGGATCGTCGAGTCGTACGTCTACTACCTGCGCAAGAAGATCGACCAGCACCAGCCGGCGCTGATCCACACCGTCCGGGGGGTCGGCTACACGCTGCGACTGCCCCGGTCGGGCGGTGTCTGATGCGGCACCTGAAACGGTTCCGTTCCCCGATCACCGTACGGCGGTGGTCGCACTGGACGCTGCGGTCCCGGCTGGTGCTGGCCACCGCGGTCCTCACCGCCGTCGCCCTGCTGCTGGCCAACACGGCCGGTCTGGTCCTGCTGCGGCAGAGCCTGACCGACCGGCTCGACGAGCAGTTGCGGCTGATGAGCCGACCGTACGCCGGGTCCGCGCCGCCCACCCTCGACCAGGACGGTCCCCGACCCCGACCCTTCCCCGGCGCCTCCCTGCAACCGGCCCAGTCGGTCCTGCTGTACGCCGCCGACGGGACCCTCACCCAGCAGTTCTCCTCCGACCCGGATGCCGCCCTGCCCGCGTTGGACGACTATCCGGCGCTGGTCGAGCGGGCCGCTGCCCGGCGTTCCTACACGGTGCCCGCCGTCGATGGTGACGGATCCTGGCGGGTGCTCGCGGTGCCGCGCGCCGACGGCGGGCTCGCTGTGGTCGGCGTCTCGCTGCGCCAGGTCGACGCGACCGCCGACACGCTGCTCATGATCGACGCCGTGGTGGTGCTGCTGATCCTGGTGCTGCTCGGTCTGGTCGCCGCCGCGACGGTCCGGCTCGGGCTGCGCCCGCTGACCCGGATGGAACGCATCGCCGCCGAGATCACCGGCGGCAACCTGGCCCGGCGGGTCCTCGACGCCGACCCGCACACCGAGGTCGGCCGGCTCGGCGGCGCGTTGAACTCGATGCTGGACCGGATCGGGGCCGAGGTCGCCGCCCGGACCGCCTCGGAGCAGCGACTCCGGCAGTTCGTCGCGGACGCGTCGCACGAACTGCGCACCCCGCTCACCTCGATCCGGGGATTCGCCGAACTGTACCGGCGGGGCGGGGCGACGCCCGGCCCGGAACTCGACGAGGCGATGCGCCGGATCGAGGCGGAGGCGGCCCGGATGGGGCTGCTGGTGGAGGACCTGCTGCTGCTGGCCCGGCTGGACCAGCGTCGGCAGCCGGTGCGTCGACCGGTGGATCTGCTCGCGGTCACCGCCGACACGATCCGCGACGCGTCCGCCCGGGCTCCGGACCGTCGGGTCCGGATGGCACCGGCCGGACCGGTCGGCTCCACCGCACCCGACCTGGAGCCGGTCGCACCCGAACTGCAGCCGGTCTCGGTGCCGGGGGACGAGCCGGCGCTGCGCCAGGTGGCCGCCAACCTGGTGGCGAACGCGCTGCAGCACACCCCGCCGGCGGCCGAGATCACCGTACGGGTGGGGTATCTGCCGGCCGGCGCTGGCGGTGCCCCGTCGGACCGGCCGCTCGCGGCGGTCGGGCGGGACCTGCCGGCGGACGCGCCGCTTGCGGTGATCGAGGTGACCGACACCGGTCCCGGCGTGCCGGCGGCGCATGCCGGGCGGGTCTTCGAGCGGCTGTACCGGGTGGATCCCAGCCGTACCCGGGCGCGAGGTGGCGGCTCCGGCCTCGGGCTGGCGATCGTCGCGGCGATCGTGGACGGTCACGCCGGCCGGATCGAGCTGTACGACCGGCCGGGCGGTGGTGCCGTGTTCCGCGTACTGCTGCCCGAGCCGATGTTGTGCCGGCCCGCGCCGGCCCTCATGCTGTAGCCGGGGGTCGGCGCGGTCCGCGGTCCGGGCGGCCGGCCGATCTTGTTGGAGGAGTCCCGGTGCCACGGCGTGTCCTGACCGGTTACCTCGCGGTGCAGGCTGTTCTTGGCGCGGCGGTCTTCGGGGCCCCGGCTGCCGCCGCCGTCTGGTGGGGGGCGATCGGCGTGGTCAGCGTGGCCGCGGTCGGTTGGGGAATTCACCGGCACCGGCCGCCCCGCCGGCTTCCCTGGCTGCTGCTGGCCGGCGGCGCCGGGGCGCTGGCGGTCGGCGACGTCCACTACGAGTTGTCGCGGCGTACGGCGGGTGCCGTCGGCGAGGTTCTGTCGCTGATCGCCGACGCCGCCTACCTGGCGACCTTCGGCCTGCTTGCGGCCGGGGTGCTCAGCCTGACCCGGACCACGGTGTCGTTGCGGGACCGGTCCGCTCTGCTGGACACCCTGGTGCTGGTCGTGGTGACCGGCCTGGTCACCTGGACCCTGGTGGTCGGCCCGGCGGTGACCGATGTGAATCTGCCGGCGGTGGAGAAGGCGCTGCTGGCCGTGCACGGTCTCGGTGGGGTGCTGGTCGTCGTGGTGATGCTGCGCCTGGCGGCCGCCGCCTGGCGGGATCCGACGGTGATCGGGCTGGCGGTCGGCGCGGCCGGCATGCTGACCGCCGACGTCTGGTACGCGGCCGCCGAACTCAACGCCGGCTGGCAGCCGGGGCATCCGGCCGAACTCGGCTGGTACGTGTTCTACGTCAGCTGGGGGGTCGCCGCCCTGCACCCGAACATGGCTCGGCTGGCCACCCGGTCCGACCCGGGCCCGGACGACGTCGCCGCGATGCGGGTAGGTCTGTTGACGATCACCTGTCTGACCGTGCCGTTCCTGCTGGTGATCCAGGCGTTCGCCGGAGCGCCGGCCGAGCTGCCCGACGGGTTGGTGACCGCTGCGGCGGCCGGTCTCACCACGATGCTCGCGGTGACCCGGGTGGTCGATTCGGTGACCGGGCACCGGGCCGCGGTGCACCGGGAACGGTCGCTGCGCAAAGCCGGGACGCGGCTGCTGTCGGCCACCACGATCGCGCAGGTGGCCGAGATGGTCCGCCGGTCGGTCGGTGAGCTGCTGCCGGCCGGGACCGATCACCAGGTCCTGTTCGCCGTGCGCCGCCCGGTGGCGGGGGCCGGCGGCGGGCCGCCCGACCCGGAGTCGGTGGCCGAATGGCAGCCCCAGGTCGTCGTCGACGACCCGTTGCCGGTGGACGCGGCGCGGCGGCGTACCCGGATCATGCCGATCCGGCTGTTGCATCCCGATCTGGCCGACCGGCTCGCCCCGGCACCGGCCGCCCTGGTGGCCGGCCTGGCCGTGCCGGCCTCGTCCGGCGGGACCGGTACCGCGCTGCTGGTCGGGGCGGCTGCCGGGGTGCTGGCCGCCAGCCGGGACGCGATCGAGGTGGTCGCCGCTCAGGCGGCGCTGGCCCTGCACCGGATCGCCGCGACCGAGGACGCCGCCCGGCGGGACCGGGACCGGTATCTCAATCTGGTCGCGGGCACCGTCGGCGACGCGGTGGTGATCGTCGGAGCTGACGACCGGATCCGGTACGCGAGTCCGCCGTGCAGCCGGCTGTTCGGGGTCGAGCCGGCGGTCCTCGCCGACTGGCGGGACCTGGTGCACCCCGCCGACCAGGAGCAGGTGTCCCGGACCCTCGGCGCGGCCGGCGACCGGCACGACGGGTCGGCGGTGGGCGACCAGTGGGTGCTGCGCCGGCCGGACGGCAGCCATGTGCTGCTCGAGGTGCGGTGCAGGGATCTGCGGCTGGTGCCGGGGGTACGCGGCCTGGTGCTGACCTTCAGCGATCTGGCTGATCAGCGTCGCCGTGACTCGGAGCTGGCGCTTCGCCGGATCGACCGCAGCGCGCCGGGGCAGAACAGACGCAGCCTCCGCCGCCGCTTTCGCTGACTATGACAGTTGATGTCGCTTTTGGTGGTTGTTCCGTTCCGTGCTGAACGGCAAACTGGCCTTGTCTGGCCCGTTGTGCGGCAGGGGTTCACCTGGTTAAGCTTTTCAAGCGCGCCCCTATCGCCCGCTTCCCCCGTGGCAGGCGATCGGGGCGCGCTTCTCTGTCTTCCAACGCTCTCCGGCACCCTCGCCCACCTGCTGTCGCAGCCGACGCTGCTGATCACAGTGGAGATACGGGCCAGGTGAGTCCACGATCGGCTGACGGCACCCGTCCGGCGGCCGTGGACCACCGGACGGGCAGCGGGCCGGTAGCGGGCCGGCCGCGATGGTCAGATCCAGCGCCCGCCGAGCCACATCCGCGCCGACCAGTCCTCGTACGGCAGCGGCTCACCGACGAAGATCGGGTAGAAATACGCGAAGCAGACGGCGACCAGCAGGACGTAGGTGCCGGCGATCACCGCGCCGACCAGCCGCCGGTCGTTGCCGGCCGGGTCGGCGACCGCCGTCCCGCCGGACGGTGTGACGATCGCACCGAGCACATAGGTCACCGCGAGGACCAGGAACGGCAGCGCTGGCGCGGTGTAGAAGGAGAACATCGTCCGGCCCTCGGTGGCGTAGTAGAACCACGGCAGCAGCCCGGCGGCCACCCCGGCGAGGATCGCCCCCGCCCGCCAGTCCCGCCGGGCGATACCGAGCCAGACCAGCGCCGCCAGGGCCGGCAGGAACGACCACCACAGCAGCGGAGTGCCCAGCAGCAGCACTTCCTCGGCGCAGCTAGGTGCTCCGCAGGCGGTCTGGTCGGTCCAGTGGAAGGCGACCGGGCGGCCCAGCAGCAGCCACTGCCACGGCCACGACTGGTAGCGGTGTTCCGTCTCCAACGTGCTGTGGAAGCCGTACGCCTGGGTGTGGTAATGCCAGAGGTTCAGCAGGGCGCCGATGAACGGTGCCTCGGACATGCCGTTGTCCGCCCGGTAGTGCCGCAGGTAGCCGCCGTCGGTCGCCAGCCAGCCCGACCAGCTGGCGAGGTAGGTGCCGAGGATCAGCACCCCGCCGAGGACCAGCCAACCGATCTCGCCGAGCGCCGCGTCCAGCCACGGCCGGCGGACCCCGGCGGACCGGCGGGCACCGGCCTCCCACCAGATCACCAGCAGGCCGAACACCGGGATGAACCACAGTGCGCTCCACTTGACGGCGAGACCGCAGCCGAGCAGTAGCGCCGCGATCAGCCGCCACCACGGTACGGCGAACGGCGGTCGGCCGGCGCGGCCCGGCAGAGTCGGATCGAGCCCGTCGTCGACCGCCCGCAGCCACCGTCGCCGGCTCCAGTCCCGGTCGACTACCAGCGCGGCGAAGGCGGCGAGCACGAAGAACGCGAGGAAGATGTCGAGCAGGGCGGTCCGGGACAGCACCAGATGGAAGCCGTCCAGGGCGAGCAGCAGCCCGGCTACGCAGCCGAGGACGGTGGAGTGGAACAACCGCCGGGCCGTCCGGGTGATGATCAGCACCATCAGGATGCCGGCGACCGCCGCCGAGATTCGCCAACCGAACTCGGTGAAGTCGAACCAGCGGACGCCCAGCGAGATGATCCACTTGCCGAGCGGCGGATGCACCACGTACGCCGGGGTGTTGTTGGTCTCGTCCCACTCGAAGCCGTACTGACGCAGCTCGTTGGCCTCGTTGGCGTAGTAGAGCTCGTCGAAGATCAGGCCCGGCGGGTGGCTCAGGTTGACCAGCCGCAGTACGCCGGCGATCGTCACCACCACGGCGGTGGCCAGCCAGGACCACGGCTCCAGCCAGTTGTCCAGCGGTGCCAGCCTGCGGCGGACCACGGCCGGCAGCCCGACCCCGCCGGTCGGCGTCGACGACCCGGCGGAGCCGTCGGGGCCGACCGGGTGGGCCCCCGCCGGACCGGCGTCCGGCGGACGGACCGGCCGGTCCGCTGTCGCCGTCACCGCTGGTTCACCGCTTGCCGCGTCCGAAGCTGCCGCCGAGATCACCCCGTGATCGTAGGCCGCCGCCCGACGTCGCGGGACCTCCCCGCCGAAGAATATATTTCGGGTCGTCGATGCGCTGCGCTACGGGTGGTCGATGCCTGCTCCGGTCGGTCGATGTCAGCCGGTCCAGACGGTGGCCAGGAACCCGGCGGCCAGCAGGACCGGCGCCAGCAACGCGGCGACGGTGGCAACCCGACGGGCCGTCGCGGTGGCCAGCCGGCGGGCACCGCTGCCCCAGACCAGCAGTACGCCGAGCAGCACGGTCAGCCCCCAGCCGACCGACCACCGCAGGTGCAGCACGACCAGGTCGGCCACGACGTACGCGGTGTCCCGTTCACGGTGCAACATCCGGGCGGTCAGCTCGGCGCCGGTGGCCTGGTCAACCGGCGGTACGCCGAACAGCCGCACCCGGTCGACAGTGAAGCCGGTCTGCGCGGCGAACTCGCCGAGGCACCGTCGGCCGTACCCGTCGCCGGTGCAGTCGGTGACCGTCGCGGTGCCGTTGACGCCCCGGCCGACGGCCAGCCACAGTGGTTCGGCGCTGACCCAGCCGAGGAACGCCGCAGCCGCCGCGACGACCACGATCCAGGCGATGCCGGTCG
Organism: Micromonospora sp. ABR4_055; assembly: GCF_056160425.1. NCBI lineage: Bacteria > Bacillati > Actinomycetota > Actinomycetes > Micromonosporales > Micromonosporaceae > Micromonospora > Micromonospora sp. ABR4_055. The sequence continues at coordinate 107 of NZ_JBSWXD010000113.1, read as the reverse complement.
CCGGCCGGCGGGAACGCCGGACCCTCGTCCGCCGTTGACGGGCGGCAGCCCAGCGGAGCGGGCAGCAGCACAGCGGCTGCCTCTTGTACACACCTCCCCGCCCACGA
>NZ_JBSWXD010000112.1:0-22456 GCF_056160425.1 Micromonospora sp. ABR4_055 | reverse complement strand
TGGGGGGAGGGGAGGGGGTTAAGGGTGGAGGTGAGAAGGTGGGAGGGAGGGACAGGGGTGTGGATCGAGGAAAAAAGCCCCACAAAGCCAAACCCCTCCCCCGCGAGAACCCCCCCCTCCCCCGCGTCGTAGACCGATCGTGGGTAGTGCCAGCCGGTGGGTCAGCGCCGGTCGACGTTGCTGGCGGTGTCCTCCTGGTACGTGGCGCCGCCGTCCGACTCGCTGGTCAACGGCTTGGCACCGCCCTCCGGTGGCCCGGCGACCGAGTGGTGTCCGGCGGCCAGCTCCGGGAACTTGAGGTCGAACGCCGGCCGCTCAGAGCGAATCCGGGGCATCCGGTCGAAGTTGCGTAGCGGCGGCGGGCAGCTGGTCGCCCACTCCAGCGAGTTCCCGTGCCCCCACGGGTCGTCGACCTCGACCAGCGGTCCGGTCTTGTACGACTTCCACACGTTGTACAGGAACGGCAGGGTGGAGATGCCGGTGACGAACGAGCCGACCGTGGAGATCATGTTCAGCGTGGTCCAGCCGTCGATCGCCTGGTAGTCGGCGTACCGGCGGGGGAAGCCTTCGGCACCGAGCCAGTGCTGCACCAGGAAGGTGGTGTGGAAGCCGACGAAGGTCAGCCAGAAGTGCACCCGGCCCAGCCGCTCGTCGAGCATCCGTCCGGTGAACTTCGGGAACCAGAAATAGATGCCGGCGAACACCGCGAACACGATCGTGCCGAACAGCACGTAGTGGAAGTGGGCGACGACGAAGTACGAGTCCGAGACGTGAAAGTCAATCGGCGGGCTGGCCAGCAGCACACCCGACAACCCGCCGAAGAGGAAGGTGACCAGGAAGCCGATCGACCAGAGCATCGGCGTCTCGAAGCTGATCTGCCCCCGCCACAGGGTACCGATCCAGTTGAAGAACTTCATGCCGGTCGGCACGGCGATCAGGAAGCTCAGGAAACTGAAGAAGGGCAGCAGCACCGCGCCGGTGGCGAACATGTGGTGCGCCCAGACGCTCATCGACAGCGCGGCGATCGCGATCGTCGCGGCCACCAGGCCCTTGTAGCCGAAGATCGGCTTGCGGGCGAAGACCGGGATGATCTCGCTGATGATACCGAAGAACGGCAGCGCGACGATGTACACCTCGGGGTGGCCGAAGAACCAGAAGAGGTGCTGCCACAGCAGTGGCCCACCGGTCTCCGGCGCGTACACGTGGGCACCGAGCATCCGGTCGGCGGCGAGCGCGAACAGCGCGGCGGCCAGCAGCGGGAAGACCATGATCACCAGGAGGCTGGTGACCAGGATGTTCCAGGTGAAGATCGGCATCCGGAACATGGTCATGCCCGGCGCGCGCAGGGTCAGGATCGTGGTGATCATGTTGACCGCGCCGAGGATGGTACCCAGACCGGAGATCGCCAGTCCGACGATCCACATGTTGGCGCCGACGCCCGGGGAGTGTTCGACGCTGCTCAGCGGGGTGTACGCGAACCAGCCGAAGTCGGCGGCGCCGCCCGGGGTGAGGAAGCCACCCATCGCCAAGGTGCCACCGAACAGGTACAGCCAGTAGGCGAAGCTGTTCAGCCGGGGAAAGGAAACGTCCGGCGCACCGATCTGGATCGGCGTAACGTAGTTGGCGAAGGCGAACACGATCGGCGTCGCGAAGAACAACAGCATGATCGTGCCGTGCATGGTGAACAGCTGGTTGTACTGCTCCGGGGAGAGGAACTGCATCCCCGGCTGGGCCAGCTCCGCACGCATGATCAGGGCCATCAGGCCACCGATCATGAAGAACGCGAAGGCGGTGATCATGTACATGATCCCGATCTGCTTCGCGTCGGTCGTGCGCAGCAGCCGCGCCATGGCCGAGCCGCGGACCGGCCTGCGGACCGGGAAGGGCCGGCTGGCGATCGGCTTCGGTGCGACGGTGGTCACGAATGGCCTCCGGTTCTCGTCAATCCCACGGCGCCCGGGTTGATGATCCGCTGGCCGTGCCTCGCAGGCAGGATAGTCCCCGTTCACCGCCGGTCCGCACGCCGGGTGCCCGGACGGCTGCGGGCCGCCGGGCGGTTCACACCGGGTCGAGTCACACCGGGTCGAGTCACACCGGGTCGACGAGCAACCGGTAGTGCTCCTGGAAGATCGTGCCGCCCTTGGCGCGCAGCACCGGGTCGCGCAGGGCCGGGGCGACGTCGCGGGTCCGGTCCCGGTCCCGGGTCCGGTCCAGGACCCACTGGGTACGCGGCCGACGCCGGCTCTCGTACCTGGCGAGCGCCTCGACGACCGACGGCGCGGCACGCAGCTCCTCGGCCAGGACCAGCGCGTCCTCGAACGCCATCGCCGCCCCTTGGGACAGCGTCGGCGCGGTCGCGTGGGCGGCGTCCCCGACGAGCACCACGTTGCCCCGGGACCAGCCGCTCAGCTCCACCTCGTCGGTGACGGCCACCTGCACCTTCTCCACCGCGTCGAGGACCGCTCGCACCGGCCCACCGTAGTCGCCGAGGAGCTGGCGGAGCCGGACCAACGGGTCGGCGGGCGGGGCGGAGCCGGCCGGCAACGGCTCGTCGGCGTAGAGGTAGACCCGGCCGTAGCCCATCGGGGCGAGCGCGATGCCGGACCGTTGCCCGAGCAGTGCCGTCCACTCGGTGATCTCCGGACCGCCACTGACCACGCTGCGATAGGCGATCTGGCCGACCGGGTGCGGCGCGCCGCCGATCTCGGCGAGTCGACGGACCGCAGACCGGCGCCCGTCCGCGCCGACGATCAGGTCGTACTCGGCGTAGGAGCCATCACCGAAGGCGACCTTGGTGGTCTCGTCACCGACCTCCACGTCGCACACCTCGGTGTGGTACCGCACCTCCCCGCCGGCGCCGGTGAGCAGCACCTGGTGCAGGTCCGCGCGGGGCAGCGCCCGGCACTGCCCGACCCCCTGCCACAGCTGTTCCAGATCGACCGAGCACAGCTCGGCTCCGGTGGCGTCGAGGAATCGCTGCCGCCGGATCACCGCGCCGAGCGGACGCAACGGATTGTCCAGCCCGAGCTCACGCAGCGCGCGGATGGCATTGCCGGGTAGGAAGATCCCGGCACCGGCGACGACAGTCGGTGCCAGCTTCTCCACCAGCTCGGGCCGAATGCCGGCCAGCCGCAGTGCTCGGGCGACGGCCAGCCCGGCGACGCTGGCACCGACGATGAGCACGCGCACGGGTGGTTGAGCCATGGTCCGCGCCGCCTCCGGGGGAATAGACACTCATTGAAGCCAAGAGACTACTGCCAGCAACGCTGCCCGCGGTAGGCCCATCCCACCCTGTTCGCTCCACGCGAATGCCACCCGCCACGGCGCCAGGCAACATCCATTGGTGGAAATCTTAACGGCTTACCGGTGCCGGCGGGACCCTCAGCGCTGCACCCTTGCCCCACCGCCACCGGCGAGCGCCGCCACCTCTTTGAGGCTGGCCGTCGAGGTGTCTCCGGGGGTGGTCATCGCCAGCGCTCCGTGCGCGGCACCGTACTCCACCGCGACCGCCAGGTCGCCCAGCTCCAACAGGCCGTAGACCAGGCCGGACGCGAAGCTGTCGCCGCCGCCGACCCGGTCCAGGATCTCCAGGCCCGGCCGGTGGGTGGCGGACACGAAACCGGTCGGTGCCGACCAGGCGACCGCACCCCAGTCGTTCACCGTCGCGGAACGCACCGTACGCAGCGTCGTCGCCACCACCTTGAAGTTCGGGTACGCCCCAGTCACCTCGGTGATCATCCGCTGGAAGTTGGCGACCTCCAGTTCGGTGAGGCGCTCGTCGGTGTCCGGTACGGCGAACCCGAGACTCGCGGTGAAGTCCTCCTCGTTGCCGATCATGACGTCGACGTAGCCGGCCAGCCGCCGGTTGACCTCCTGCGCCCGGGACTGTCCACCGACCGCCTTCCAGAGACTGGGCCGGTAGTTCAGGTCGTAGGAGATGATCGTGCCGTGCCGGCGGGCGGCCGTCATCGCCGCCTCGATCGTGTCCGGTGTGGTCTGCGACAGGGCCGCGTAGATGCCGCCGGTGTGCAGCCAACGCACGCCGAGGGTGCCGAACAGGTGGTCCCAGTCGACGTCGTCGGGGCGTAGCTGGCTGGCCGCGCTGTTGCCCCGGTCGGAGGTGCCGACCGCGCCGCGCACCCCGAAGCCGCGCTCGGTGAAGTTGAGCCCGTTGCGGACGGTCCGGCCGATCCCGTCGTACGGCAGCCAGCGCACGTACGCGGTGTCGACGCCGCCCTGCAGCACCAGATCCTCCAGCAGGCGACCGACCTCGTTGTCGGCGAACGCGGTGACAACTGCGGTACGCAGGCCGAAGCAGCGGCGCAGGCCCCGCGCGACGTTGTACTCGCCACCACCTTCCCAGGCCCGGAAGCTGCGGGCGGTGCGCACCCGTCCCTCCCCCGGATCCAGCCGCAGCATGACCTCGCCGAGCGAGACAAGGTCGTAGCGGCACTCGGTGGCCGGCCGGGGGTGCAGCGGGGCACGGTCGGCGGGGTGCTGTTCGGCCATCTCACGACTCCTCAGTCAAAGGTCGGACCGGTCCTGGTCGAGGTCGGGCGGGTCAGTCGGCGGCGCGGGCGGCGGCGACCGCGGCGGCGGTCAACCGGGTCACCTCGGCCCAGTCGCCGGCGTCGAGTAGGCGGGGGGCGACCATCCAGGTGCCGCCGACGGCGAGGACCGCCGGGTGGGCCAGGTAGTCCGCGACGTTGCCGGGGCTCACCCCGCCGGTCGGGATGAACCGCACCGACCTGAACGGCGCGGCGAGCGCCGAGACCATGCCCACCCCGCCGAGCTGTTCGGCCGGGAAGAACTTGACCGTGTCCAGCCCGGCGTCGAGGGCCATCTGAATCTCGGTGGCGCTGGACACCCCGGGGAAAACCGGCAGGTCGAGCTCCTGGCAGCGACGGACGACGGCGGGTCCGAAGCCAGGGCTTACCACGAATCGGGCACCGGCGTCGACGGCCCGGTCCACCTGCTCGACGGTGAGTACGGTGCCGGCGCCGACCAGCATGCCGGGGTGCCCGGCCATCGCCGCGATGGCGTCCGCCGCCGCCGGGGTGCGGAAGGTCACTTCGGCGGTACGCAGTCCGCCGGCGAGCAGCGCTTCGGCCAGTGGCGCGGCGCCGGCCGGATCAGCCAGGACGACCACCGGAAGAATCCGCCCCGCGCCAATCACCGAGACGACGTCGCCGCCGTGGTGCGCGCCCCGGCCGGCCTCGCGACCGGCCGACTCACGTTCAGCATCATGAACATCGGTCACGTACGTGACCATACTCGGCGGTACATCGCTGTCAACCGGGTGCGACGCTGGTTAGAGTGACCGCCATGGCGGCGCAGGAGGGTTTCCAGCCGGTGAAGTCCGCCGGCCGGACGTTGGAGGTGCTGGAGGCGCTGGCCGCCACCCCTGACCGCCGGTCCCTCGGCGAACTGACACGGGTCCTGCAGATCCCGAAGAGCAGCCTGCACGGAATTCTGCGCACGATGATGCACCGTGGCTGGGTGGAGACCGATCCCACCGGCACCCGGTTCGGCCTCGGCGTACGGGCGCTGCAGGTGGGCGCGGCGTACCTGGCCGCCGACAACGCGGTCAGCCTGCTGGACGGCGTGCTCGACGCGCTGGCCGGGCAGTTCGGTGAGACCGTCCATCTCGGCCGGCTGGACGGCCCGCACGTGGTCTACCTGGCCAAGCGCGAGTCGGTGCACCCGCTGCGGCTGTACAGCGCGATCGGCCGACACTTGCCGGCGCACGCCACCGCACTGGGCAAGGCGCTGCTCGCCGAACATCCGGACGACGTCGTCGACCAACTGCTGAGCTGGCCGTTGCGCCGGATGACCCGGCGAACCATCACCGACCCGGCCACCCTGCACGCCGCGCTGGCCGAGGTCCGCGCCCAGGGCTGGGCCGTCGACCGGGAGGAGAACGCTGAGGGGATCGTCTGCCTGGCGATGGCGATGCCACTGCGGGGGCAGGTCCCCGACGCGATCAGCCTGTCCGTCCCAGCGACCCGGATCGACGCCGCCGGCGAGGCCCGGATGGTCGAGGCACTGCGGGCCGCCGCCGACCAGGTGGCCGCCGCCCGCGGGCTGATCTCCCGCTGATTCTTTTCATACATGTCGATGTGATCTACCATCATGGGAGCGCTCCCGCGACGTTGGTTCCTACCCGCCGTCTCCACGGACACAAGGAGAACCATGCGACGTCCGATCCGCGCCGCCGCCGCAGCCGTCCTGCTGCTCACCGGCGGCCTCGTCACCGTGGTCGCCGCCACACCAGCCCAGGCCGACACGCGAATCTGCGAACAATACGGCAGCACCACCATTCAGGGCCGCTACGTGGTGCAGAACAACCGCTGGGGCACCACCGCCGAACAGTGCATCAACGTGACCGACACCGGCTTCTCGGTGACCTCGCAGCAGGGCAGCTCGCCGACCAATGGCGCGCCGGTGTCGTACCCGTCGATTTTCTACGGCTGCCATTACACCAACTGCTCTCCCGGCACCAACCTGCCGATCCAGGTCAGCCGGATCAGCAACGCGCCGACCAGCATCAACTACCGGTACGTCGGTAACGGGACGTACAACGCCTCGTACGACATCTGGCTCGACCCGACCCCGCGCACCAACGGCGTCAGCCAGATGGAGATCATGATCTGGTTCCACCGGCAGGGCTCCATCCAGCCGATCGGCTCGCCGGTCGGCAACGCCACCGTCGCCGGCCGCAACTGGCAGGTCTGGACCGGCAGCAACGGTTCCAACAACGTGGTGTCCTACCTGGCCCCGTCGTCGATCACCAGTTGGAGCTTCAACGTGCTCGACTTCATCGCCGACGTCCGGGCCCGAGGGCAAATCACCAACTCCTGGTACCTGACCAGCGTCCAGGCCGGCTTCGAGCCGTGGAACGGCGGCGTCGGCCTCGGGGTGAACTCCTTTTCCGGTTCGGTCTCCACCGGCGGCGCCCCGCCGACCACCGCCCCGCCGACCACCGCCCCGCCGACCAGTCAGCCGCCCGGTGGTGGCGGGTGCCGGGTCAGCTACACGGCGAACACCTGGAACAACGGCTACACCGCCGACGTACGCGTCACCAACACCGGTGGTGGCACCATCAACGGTTGGACGTTGGCCTACCAGCTGCCGGCCGGGCAGACGGTCGGCAACTCGTGGAACGCCACCGTCACCCAGAGCGGATCGTCGGTGACCGCCCGGAACGTGGGCTGGAACGGCACGCTGGCGCCGGGGGCGACCACCTCGTTCGGTTACCAGGCCAGCTACAGCGGCAACTACTCCTCACCGAGCAGCTTCGCCCTCAACGGCACCACCTGCACCACCGGCTGATCCGCGAACGCCGGGGCCAGCCTCGGCGGGGGGTGAGGCCCCCTCCGCGGCCGGCCCGCACCGCCCGGGGTGTCGTGGTCTCAGTCGCGCAGGGCGTCGACTGTGGCCATCTCCTCGGCGGAGAGGGTGAAGCCGAAGACGTCGGCGTTGCCGCGGATCCGCTCCGGAGTGACCGACTTGGGAATCACCACGATGCCGTGCTGGATGTGCCAGCGCAGCACCACCTGGGCGGCGCTCACCCGGTGGGCCGCGGCGACCCGCACCAGCACCGGGTCGTCGAGGTCGGTGTTCTTGAACGGGCTGTACCCCTCCAGCACCACCCCGCGGTCACGGTGCTCGGCCACCGTACGCGGATCGTGCATCGCCGGCGCCCACGGCACCTGGTTGACCGCCGGCACCACCCCGGTCCGCTCGGTCAGCTCGTCGATCTGGTCGAGGCCGTAGTTGGAGACACCGATCGCCCGCACCGCACCGGTGTCCCGGTGGGCGACGAACTCGCGCCAGGTCGGCACGCCGGCACCGCCGGCCGGAGGCCAGTGGATCAGCCACAGGTCGACGTACTCGGTGCCCAGCGCGGCCAGGCTCACGGCCAGCGTCTCCGCCTCCCGCCCGACCCGATCGGGTGGCAGCTTGGTGGTGACGAAGATCTCGTCCCGGGCGATTCCGCTGTCCTTGATCGCCCGGCCGACCTCGGCCTCGTTGCCGTACATCGTGGCGGTGTCGACGTGCCGGTAGCCGGCGTCCAATGCCGCTCGGACCGCCCGGTACCCGGCGTCGCCCGACGCCTGCCAGGTGCCGAACCCGAGCAGCGGCATCCCGATCCCGGACGGCAAGGTTGCCACAGGTTGCTCACCATGCGTTGCCATCCTCCCCGCCTACCCCCTTCAACCTGCACGTATTCCTTGACCGGACGACTCATCGTCCGGTAGCCGACAGACCCTACCGCCGTCTGCGACAAGGGCACATGCTGTTCACCGCGCGTACATTCGTCGTTACCACCCCACCGCTGGCGGTGGTTTCTGCCTGGCCGACGGCCCGGCGGGAGATTGACCAGGACGGAAGAATGAGCAGTATCAGCACCGCCCACACGGCCATCGCGAGCATCCCGGTCACGGACCGGCTACCGGCCGAACAACTCACCGAACGCACGCCCGCCGACCTGTGGCACATGGCCAGAGCCGTGCTCGACGCCAACTGGTCGCGCAACCACACCGTGCCGTCGCGCACCCTCTACCCGCACCAGTGGAGCTGGGACGCGGCGTTCATCGCGATCGGCCTGGCCCGGATCGACCCCGATCGGGCCTGGCACGACCTGCGCAGCCTGTTCCTGGCGCAGTGGCCGGACGGACGGGTCCCGCACATCGTCTTCGACCCGGACGTCGCCGAACGCGACTACTTCCCCGGACCGGGATTCTGGCAGGTACCGCTGCGCCGCCCCGGGCACCCGGACGGCACCGGCATCGTCCAGCCGCCCGCCCACGCCGTCGCCATCTGGGAGATCTACCAACGGGCACCGGGGCCGCAGGCGGAAGCCGAGCTGCGTTGGTTCTACCCACGGCTGGTCGCCGCTCAGGACTACCTGTCGAGCAGTCGCGACGTCGGCGGGGACGGGTTGGCCAGCATCGTGCACCCCTGGGAGTCCGGCCTGGACAACAGCCCGGCCTGGGATGCGGCGCTGTCCGCCGTACCGGCCGACCTCGGCGTGCTCGTCGGGCGGCAGCGGCATGACAACCGGGTGGCCGCAGCGTCCCACCGGCCGACCGATGAGGACTACGCCCGGTTCGTCGCGCTGGCACTGGCGTACCGCGACGGCGGCTACCGGGACGACGAGCTGGCCGCCCGACACGACTTCGTGGTCGAGTGTCCGACCTTCAACGCGTTGCTGGCCGCCGCCGAACACGCGCTCGCCCGGATCGCCGCCGTGGTCGGCGCAGATCCAGCGGTCCACCTGGACCGCGCCGCGCGGATCACCCGGGCCGTCGACGACCAACTGTGGGATCCGCGGACCGGCATGTACCACGCCCGGGACGTCCGGACCGGACGGCTCAGCCCGGCACGCTGCGTGAGCGGACTGGTCCCGCTGATCCTGCCCGGCCTACCGCCCGACCGGGTCGCGGCGCTCGTGGCTACGGCCGAGTCGCACCGGTTCGGGCTGTCAGCGTCGATGCCGGTGACCAGCTACGACCGGGCCGCCGTCGACTTCGACCCGGTGCGGTACTGGCGCGGACCGGTGTGGATCAATATCAACTGGCTGCTCCGTCGGGGACTTCGTGAGCATGGCCATCTGGATCAGGCCGAAACTCTGCGTGACGCGATGCTGGAACTGGTTCGCCGGTCCGGTTACTACGAGTATTTCCACCCGGAGACCGGCGACGGGGTCGGCTCGGCGGCATTCAGCTGGACCGCAGCGCTGGTGCTCGATCTGCTGGGCGAAGGCGAGGCTCCGCCGGTCGGCGGTCCGATCGATTAGCAGTTACCCGATAGTAGGGGAGCCGCGTCGACCAACGCCGATCCGACAGTCTGCCCGATACCAATACCCATTCGGCTGACCACCCGCAGATGCCGTTGATTACGACATAAGCTGCATATAAGACAGAAAACGGTTACTGATCAACAGATTCTCACTGTTCGTAGCCACCTTCTCACGGTGGGTCGAGTCGACCGTACGGTGCGCAACTGGCGTCCTCACGGATGGTTCCGGCCCGCCGGCAGGACATCTATCTTTCCCTGCCGGTGGGCCGCACGAACGACGCGATCCTGCGCACTCGACGCTGTCCGCCGTTTTTGCTGCTACCGCCAGAGGGGTGGGCGATGCAACCCGCACACGATGCCGCACGGCGACCCGGACAGGACGCCGTAGGCCGAAAGCGATGGCTCGACGGGGCGTTGCTCCGATCAGTCATCACCGTATTGATGCTCGTGCCGATCTGTGTGCTGTTCACCCAGTTGTGGCGCGGCACCTCGGCGGACATCGCCTTCGCCGAACGCGAACGCGAGGGTGTGGCGTATCTCGGCGCGCTCAACGAGTTGACCGTGGCCCTGGTCGACGCGCAGTCAGCTGCCGTCGCCGGTCAGCCGGTCAACGACGAGGCGCTGCTTCGGGCCCTCGATGCGGTCACCGAGGTCGACCAGCGGATCGGCGCGTCGCTACGAGCCCAGCAACGGTGGGCGACGCTGCGCTCCGCCGTGGAATCCCTGTCGGGTCGGCAGTTCAGCCGGCCGACCGAAGCCTTCGACGCGTACCGCCAGGCCACCGACCTGCTGCTGGCCCAGTACGACAGGATCCGGGAGAGCTCGAACCTGACGCGTGACCCGGAAGGCGACGCCTACCACCTGCAGGACGGCGCGGCCGAAGAGTTGCCGGAGGCGATCGTCGCCACCGGACGCTTCGCGGATCTCGCGGTGCTGCTGCCGACCCGACCGGCGCAGGACCGGCCACTGGCGTTGGTCGAACTGATCAGCGCGGTCGGCGACGTGCTCTCCCCCGCAGGCGACCTGGCCGACAACGTCCAGGCCGCGGTGGAGAGCACCGACAGCCGGACGATGAGCAGCAACCTGCTCACCCAGGTCGACCGGTTCCGGCGCAGCATGGACACCATTGCCGCGGCCGCCGCCGCGCTGAAACCCGCGGATGTCGTCTCGGGCGACGGGTCCGCCGGGCCGGGCGGCGGGGCAGCGCTGCCCGACCTGGATCCCCTCGTCGGGCTCCGGGTCGATGCCCAGGTGGCGGCGGCCGAACTCACCGGCACCATGCTGGCCGAGCTGGACAATCTGATCACCGACCGGATCAGCACCCTGCAACGCAGCCAGTGGGTCTCGGTCGGCGCCCTGGTGGTGGCCTTCGCTCTGGCCGTAGCCCCGATGGTCATCGCCTACCTCGTTCAGCCCGGTCGCCCCGGTGCCGGCAGTGGCGGCCATGTCGGGGTCGGCCAGCCGTTGGAACCGGTTGAGCCCGGTCCCGACACGGCGGACCAGCCGACCCGCTGGCCGAAACTCGACCCGACGGCGCACGGCGGCGCCCCCGCCGGCACCGCCGACCCGGGCACCGGACGATGGGGGCCGACCGTTGCTGCTCGATAGGCTCCGGATCCGGGGAAAACTGGCCCTGCTGGTCATGATCCCGCTGATCGCGGTCGCTGCCCTGGCGGTGCCGATCGTGATCGACCGCGCCGCGCTGGCCGGCCGAGCCGCCGACACGGTCCGCACCGTGCAGACCGGCGGCCAGATCGGCTCGCTCGCCCAGGACCTGCAGCAGGAGCGTCTGCTGGCGATCGGCTACCTGCTGGACAGCGTGGATCGGTCCCGACTGGTGTTGCAGGAGGCGGCCGTCACCGACCGGGTCGCCGACCTCCGGGCGGAGCTGGGTGACCACCTCGGCACCGAACTGGCCGCAGCGGTCGACGCTGTCGACGACCTCGCTGAGGTCCGGTCCGCGGTACGCGACCGCACGGCAACCAGCGATCAGGTGATGACCACGTACGGCGATCTCATCGAGCGGTTGATCGATGGATTGAAGCTGGTCGACTCGGCCGACGTCGCCACCCCTGAGGGACGCCAGATCGTAGCGTTGGACGCCGCGCTGCGGCTGGATGCCGCGATCAGCGCCGGAGCGACTCACATGCTGCTGGTGGTCGGATCCCGCGATCCGCAGTCCGCCACCCGGTACGCGATGAGCCTGGTCGCCGCGCAGGAGAACGCCGCCCGGTTCAGCCGATTCGCCACCGCCGATCAGGTGGCCCTCTACAGCCTGGTCGAGGAGGCACTCGACCAGCGGCTCGGCAGCGGGTTCACCGCCACCTCCCAGGCCGGCGCGCAGGACGGCTTCACAGTCGACCCGACCCAAGCGTTGGCCGGCCTGTCCGTAACCACGTTGTTCCCGGCCCTGGAATCGCTGATCGCCCTCGGCCGGTTCGTCGAACGCAAGATCGTCATCGACGTCACAGTCGACGTGACCCGACGGCAGGAACAGATCCTGTTCATCGCGTACAGCGTGGTGGCTGGTGCGCTGCTGGTCCTGCTGGCGGTCGTCGCGTTGAGTCTGTACGTGGCCCGGTCGGTCGCCCAGCCGCTGGCCAGGCTCACCTCCTCGGCCGACCGTGTCGCCCGGATCGCCGAGGCGGAGCTGGTACGGGTGGCCGATGACGAGTCGGAACGCCCCGACCCGGTGCGCCTCGACCCGGTCGAGGTTTCCGCCACCGACGAGATCGGCGATCTGGCCCGCGCCTTCGAACGGGTACAGCAGACCGCCGCCCGGCTCGTCGAACGACAGGTGTCGAGCCGACGCAACGTGGCGCAGATGTTCGGCCACGTCGGACGGCGGACCCAGAACCTGGTGAGCCGCCAGTTGGCGATCATCGACCGGCTGGAGCGGGAGGAGACCGACCCGCGCCGGCTGCAGCATCTCTACCGGCTCGACCACGTCTCCAGCCGGCTGCGGCGCAACGCCGGCAGCCTGGTGGTGCTCTCCGGGGCGACCGGCGCCGAGGAGCACATGGCCCCGCTGCCGGTCTCCGACGTCATCCGGCTCGCTCTCGGCGAGATCGAGGAGTACACCCGGGTCGACGTGCAGGCACCGGCCGGGTACGCCCTGCAGCCGTCGGTCATCGCCGACCTGGTGCTGCTGCTGGCCGAGCTGATGGAGAACGGCACCGTCTTCTCCCCACCGCACACCCGGGTGACCGTGGCCGCCGGACCGCTCGACGACGGCCTGCGGGTCAGCGTCATCGACCGTGGGCTCGGGCTGTCCCCGGCACGACTGGCCGAGGAGAACGCCCGGCTGACCCGACGGGAACGGCTCGACCTGGTACCGACCGAGGTCCTCGGCCTGTTCGTGGTCGGCCGACTCGCCCGCCGGCATGCGATGGCCGTCGAGTTGACCGCAACGCCGGGCGGCGGGGTCACGGTGACGGTCGACCTGGGACCGGACCTGATCGTGCCGGCCACCGGCGCCCCTGGACGGGCCGTGGCCACCGGTCCCACCGGCCGGCCACCAGCGGTCGCGCCCACCATCGCGCCGCTGCCCGGCACGGTCCCCGCCAACGCCGTGCTGATTGGCACCGCACCGGGCGGTCCGCCCGGAGACGGTCCGTCCGGAGACAGGCCGACGGCCGTGACGCCGGCGGCCCCCGGCGGACCCCGTCTGGAACGGACCGTCGCCCGGGCCAGCGTCCGCACCGGCGTGCCGGACGGCTCCGGCGCTGGCTTCGACTCGTCGGCGGTGCAGCGGGCCACCCGGTCGCTCGGCACCGGAACCCCGTGGAACGCGTTCGGCACCGCAGCGGCCGGGGCCGGTGCCCCGGCCGCCGGCTCCGACACCACTGCGGCCGGCACGGGTACGCCAGCGACCGGCACGCCGGCCGAACCGGCCAGGGCACCGGATCAGCCGGCGGCAGCCCCCACCGCCGAGCCGGTGGGACGTGGGCCGCTGCGGCAACGCGTTCCCGGTGCCCAGCACCCGGTCGGCGGCGGACCGGCGGCGCTCAGCGACGCACCGGCCGACCCGGTCGCCGCACGGGCACTGCTGGAGGAGTTCGAGGCCGGGGTACGGCGGGCGCAGCGGGAGGTGGCGCAGGACCCGACGGTCGCCAGGTCGGACCGCCTCACCCAGCGGGTGCCCGGCGCGAGCCTGCCCGACCCGCCCCCGGCCAGCGCATCCCCCGGCAAGGGCCAGCCCTGGCCGCCGGACCCGCAGCAGGCCAAGGAGTCCCTGGACGAGTTCGAGACGGGCGTTCAGCGCGCGCTCACCGAGATCACCACCACCTTCCAGCACGGCAGCAAAGGAACCAACGGATGAACAGTCCCTACACGCCGGACACCGCGGAACGCCCGACGACCCCGGCCGGCAATGGCAGCGGCTCGCTGAGCGCCGAAGCGCAGACCTTCAACTGGTTGCTGGACTCGTTCACCTCCAGCACCGCCGGTGTCCGCGAAGCCATCGCGGTCTCCTCCGACGGACTGCTGATGGCCATGTCCGCGATTCAGGACCGGGCCAATGCCGAGCGGCTGGCGGCGGTGGTGTCCGGCATGACCAGTCTGGCCGGTGGTGCGGCGAACTGGTACTCGCTCGGCACGTTGAACCGGGTGGTGGTGGACATGGCCGACGGCTACCTGCTGGTCAGTTCGATCAGCTCCGGGTCGGTGCTGGGGGTGATCGCCGACCGCTCGGCCAGCCTCGGCACGGTCGCCTACGAGATGACCCTGTTCGCCGGGCGCGCCGGTGGCCCGCTCACTCCCCGGCTGATCGCCGAGTTGAAGAACTCCGTCCAGTCGTGACCCGACCGCCGTACGGGGCGGACGAGCCGGTCGATCCGCAGCCGCGCATCCGCCCCTACCTGCGTACCCCGCCGTCGGGTGACACCCCGGCGGCGGGCGGGGGTCCGCCCGGCGTCGGCGGGTCCGACGGCGGCGTGCCGGACCGGTCGGACGGCGACGCCGCGGCGACGACGCTGCGGCCGTTCGTGCTGACCGCCGGTCGGGTAACCGGGGCGGACCCGGACATCAACCTGGAGACGCAGGTGACCGCGCGGGTTCCGGACCCCTTCGACCCCGGCCCCTCGGGATCCGGCCTCGCCCCTGAACTGCGGGCGATCATCTCGCTCGCCGCCGACCCGATCTCCGTCGCGGAACTCTCCGCCCGGCTGGGGCTGCACCTGGGGGTGACCCGGGTGCTCGTCGGCGATCTGCGCGCCTCCGCCCATCTCGACGTCCACGTACCCGACGTCGACGCCCCTGCCGATGCCGACACCATCCTGCGAGTGATCCGTGGACTACGTGCCATCTCCTGACCGGCCGACCGCCGGACCGCCCCCGACAGCCCGGCACCGCGCCCCACCCCGGACCGCGCCGATCCCGGTCAAGATCGTCGTGGCGGGTGGCTTCGGGGTGGGCAAGACCACCACCGTCGGGGCCATCTCCGAGATCGTCCCGCTGACCACCG
Organism: Micromonospora sp. ABR4_055; assembly: GCF_056160425.1. Taxonomy (NCBI): domain Bacteria; kingdom Bacillati; phylum Actinomycetota; class Actinomycetes; order Micromonosporales; family Micromonosporaceae; genus Micromonospora; species Micromonospora sp. ABR4_055. The sequence goes on along the minus strand of NZ_JBSWXD010000112.1, from coordinate 7,188 downwards.
AGGCGGAGATGACCGCCGTCTCCGTCGGGGTCGACGACCCCGGCCCAGAGTCCGGCAAGACCACCACGACCGTCGCGATGGACTTCGGCTGTGTCACGATCGACCAGAGTCTGAAGCTGTATCTGTTCGGCACCCCGGGTCAGACCCGCTTCGGGTTCATGTGGGACGACCTGGCCCGGGGGGCGTTGGGCGCACTGGTCGTGGTGGACAGCTCACGCCTGGACGACTGCTACCCCGCCGTTGACTACTTCGAACGGGCCGGGCTGCCGTTCGTGGTGGGAGTAAATACCTTCCACGGCCGCCTTGGTCATAGCATTGACGAGGTCAAGTGGGCGTTGGCGACCGGCCCGGCCGTTCCGGTCGTCGCGTACGACGCCCGCGACCGGCTGTCGGTCCGAGACGCCCTGCTGGTGGTCCTGGACCGGGCGCTGGACCGAGCGGTACGGAGTCAGCCATCCTGAGGTGGTAGCAGAGGAGGACAGATGCGTGGTGACCTGGACGACGCGCTCGCCCGGCTCGCCCGACGCGACCAGCTGCAGAAGCGGGTCAGCCAGGGCAACGACCGGACGGCGTCGGCGGCGCACGAGATCGCTGCGGCGGTCCGGCAGGTGGTGGAGCGCCACCCTGGGTTGACCGCCACGGTCCACCTCGCCCACGGCGGTCAGGCCGTGCAGCTCACCGTCGGCAACCGGGACGGCCGGGTGCAGGTGACGGTCGACGGCGGTACGCCTGCGGTCGGGCCGAACCCGCCGTCCGGCGACCCGGCGGCGCCCGGGGTGCCGACCGCCGGGCGTCCACCGGAGTGGCCGCCACGCGGACAGCCCACCCAGGACGGTCCAGCGGCCCGCCTGGCGGAGCTGATCCGACGCGATCCGTCACTGCTCAACGGGGCGACGGAGGGCTGAACCGGCCCCGCCGGCGGGTGGCCGAGGTACCCGGCGGAGGCCGCCGTCACGACGTGGGCGGCTCGTCCTGGCCGGACTCCTCCGCCGCGTCCGCCTCCTCCTTGGTGTGGTGTACCGCACCGTCGGCGTGCTCCGGCGGGCCGTAGACGGTGTAGAGCACCAGTGGATTGGGACCGGTGTTGACGAAGTTGTGTTTGGTGCCGGCCGGCACGGCGACCAGGTCCCCGGCGGCGACGGCCCGCCGCTCGCCGGCCACCAGCGCTTCGCCGACACCGCTGACGAAGGTGAGGATCTGGTCGATGTCCTCGTGGACCTCCTCGCCGATTTCGCCGTCCGGCGGAATGGTCATGATCACAAGCTGGGAATGCTCACCGGTCCAGAGCACCCGGCGGAAATCGGTGCTCTGCTCAGCGACGGTGGCGATCGTGAAGTGCTGCATACCACTCAAGGTACCCAGAACCGGCCGTCGGTACGCGTGTTGCCGTGCACACGGCCGACCACTGCGTGCGCCGAATCAGCCGGCCAGCCGGCGCGCGCTGGGTCAGCCGGCCAGTTCGACGACCGCCTCGACCAGCAGCCAGCAGCCGAACACGAAGAACAGCGCGGCCGCCCCGTACGCGATCACCCGTTCGGGAAGCCGCCTGCCGAGCAGCCGGCCCACCACGATGGCCAGTGCGTCGGCCGCGACCATGCCGAGCGTGGAGCCGAGCCAGGTGCCGAACCAGCCGTGCCGGGTGGCCAACGTGATCGTCGCCAGCATCGTCTTGTCCCCCAGCTCGGCGAGGAAGAACGCGGTGAACACGGCGATCACCGCCGTCCTGGTGGTCCGCTGCGCCCGGCGGGACTCCTCGTCGGTGAGGGTGTCGCCGCGCAGCGTCCAGAAGCCGAACCCGATGAACGCCAGCGCGGCGGCCAGCGCGATCCAGCCGGTGGGCAGGGCCACACCGAGGCCGTACCCGAGGGCGACCGACACCAGGTGCACGACGGCGGTGGCAGCAGTGATACCGACCAGCACCGGCCAGGTCCTGAATCGGGTGGCGAAGGTCAACGCCATCAGCTGTGACTTGTCGCCCAGCTCGGCTACGAAGATCACGCCGAAGCTGATCGCGGTCGCGGCAAGGAAGCCGTCCATGGTGCCTCTCATCCGGTCGGGGCCGGATCGTGGCACGCGGACCTCGACCCGGCTGCTGAAGCCTGGGTCGAAGGTCTCGCCCACCCGACGTACCGCCGGGTCGCCGCAGCCGGGTGCGCAGCACCAGTGTGTCGACCGCGATGTTGGGAGCTACTCCCCTTCGCAGTCGCCGAGTCTAGCCGCTCCAGCAGCGACGATCGCAGTTGGTGACCGAACACACGGGGGCGGGTCCACCAACGCGACCAGTTTCCGTTACGTTCACCCCTGTCCGTGGCGTACCGCGCACATCGCCCAGGGTGGACGTGACGGCGGCACTCACGGACACTGTCCCGGAACTTCCAGGACGATCAATCGCCGGACTGCTGTGGTGAGGGCGGGAACATGACCGAGCCGATCATGGTGGTCGATGTCGGCACCTCGGGCACCCGGGTGGCGCTGGTCGTCGCCGACCAGACGACCCTGGTCAAGGAGCCGGCCAGCGGGGCGACCAGCTGGCCGTCGTCGGTGTGTCTGGCGGACGAGGGATTCCTGGTCGGCACCCCGTCCGAGGTACGTAAACGGGCCATGCCGCGGCGGTACATCGACGGGCCACGCCGGGCCGTCGACGCCCAGGCCGCCATGTGGCTGGAGCACCGTGAGGTCACCGGCGCCGAGGCGCTCACCGTGTACCTCACCGTGGTCGCCAACGAGACCCGCCAACTGTACGGGGGCCAGATCGACCGGCTGACCCTGTCCGTGCCGGCGGACTACCTGCCCGGCGACCCCCGCCGGGACACGATGCTCGCCATCGGTGAGGCCGCCGGGTTCCGCGACGTGGAGCTGATCGACAGCGCGGTGGCGGCGGCGCTGGACCCGACGACCGGCGACAACCTGCCGGCCGGCGCTCTGGTGCTGGTCTGCGACCTTGGCGCGACCTGGACCGTCGCGCTGGTGCAGGTGTACGGCAGCCACACCGTCCAACTCGCTCAGCAGACCAGCCCTGCCGGGCAGGAACTCGACGCGCTGCTCATCAACGACCTGCGCACCGAGGGGCGGGCCTGGCTGGAGCCGATGCTCGCCGCACCCGGTGACGCCGGGCTGCGCGCCTACCACGAGGCGATCGACTTCGCCCGCCGACTCAAACACCAACTGGTCGACGCCGACGAGGTGGTCGATCACCTCACCCCGCTCACGCCGCCGTACCGGCTGACCCGGGCCTGGCTGGACGCGTTCGCCGAACCGGCGCTGCGCTGGCTGGTGGAGGGCGCCGCAGGTGTGCTGGGCGCGGTCGGCGCCGCACCGGCCGACCTGGCCGCAGTGGTCGTCGCTGGCGGCAACGCCTACCTGCCGGCGGTCCACACCACGTTGCGGTCCGGCCTCGGCATCATCGACGCCGGGTCGCCGGGGCCGCTGCGCTGCGGCTCGGACCCGGAGTGGGTGGTGCTGCGCGGCGCGGCCCGGTTCGCGGCCGGCGCCAGCGGCCGCACCGTCACCGCCGAGCCGCAGCGGTGGCGCACCGAGCCGACCTCGTGGGAGATCCCGGGCGGTCGGGCCCGGCTGCTGCGCTGGTGCGTACCGCCGGGCGAGCCCTACCCGGCCGGGGCGGTGCTCGCCCACGTCCGTACCCCCGACGAGCGGGTCTTCGAGCTCACCGCCGCCCAGCACGGCCGGCAGTTGGGCCAGCAGGCGTACCCGGGCGACCTGGTCGGCCCGGTCCTGGTGGTGGCTACCGCGAAGGACGCGGTGGCCCTGCAGCGCCAGCCGCCACCCCGGCGGCGGCACCTGGAGTCCACCGGTAGCTGGCTGCTCACCCCGGACCGCGAGCATCTGGTGGAGTGCGACCCGGCGGCCCGGCTGGTCCGGCTCCGGGCGATCGCAGACGACACGGTCCGCGCCGAGTTCCGTCCGGAGCACACCGCCGGCGCGCAGCCGACCGGCCGGGTGTTCGTCGACCCGGATGGCCGGCTGGCGGTGGTGGCCTGGGCCACGGATGGGTTCATCTCGGTGTGGGACATCGAGACCGGCAAGATCAGCGCCCGGTTCCACGACCCGGGCGGGCCGCACCGGGTGCTGATCGACGAGATCGGGTGGCGGGCGGCGGCCGAAGGCCGGGCGAAAGCCGTGGGCCGGTCTCGGCGTACCGCGACGACCCTGTGGGATCTGCGTACCGGCACCCACATCGACCGCATCGTCGACGACCGGTGGGAGCAGCGGATGCCGGAGTTCGCCGACCACAGCCGGCGGGAAGGGTTCGGCACGGCTGCGGTCAGCGCCGACGGGCAACTACGGGCCGTGGTCGCCGACGCGCTCGACGGCATCGCCGCAGTGGTCCTGCAGGACACCTCGACCGGACAGGAGCTGTTCCGGGTGCTGGGCGGCACCGGGCAACGGGTCCGGGTCGGGTTCAGCGCCGACAGCCGGCACCTGCTGGCCAACTGGGAGTCCAACGAGCGGAGCCTGATCGATGTCTGGGATGTCTGACCAGCCCGTCCTGGTGGTCGACTTCGGCACCTCCTCCTCCGCCGCGATGGTGGTCACCGGTGAGACCGGTCAGCTGGTGCCGGACCCGGTCACCGGTGCGCCGACCTGGCCGTCCGCCGTGCACTGGGACGGTCAGAGCATGATCGTCGGCGCGCTGGCCGAGCGGCGGAAGCGGTCCGAGCCGACGGCGTACGCCGCCGAGTTCAAACGCGGCATGGCCGCCGACGTGCCGATGATGCTCGGCGACCGCCGGTTCCGGCCGATCGAGCAGGTCGCGGCGGTGCTGACCGCGCTACGGGTGGAGGCCGAGCGGCGGTACGGCGCGCCGGTGCACCGGACGGTGGTGACGGTCCCGGCGTCGTACGACCCGGACGACCCGCGCCGCGCACAGATGATCGCCGCAGCCGAAGCGGCCGGTCTCGGCCCGGTCGAGCTGTTGCCGGAGCCGGTTGCGGCCGCGTTCGCCCCGGTCGCCGGCCCACCGCCGGTCCCCGGCGAGCTGGTGCTGGTCTACGACCTGGGCGGGGGCACCTTCGACACCGCGTTGGTGCGCATCGACGAACGCTGGCACGAGGTGCTCGGACACGCGGCGATCGACGACTGCGGCGGCCGGGACATCGACTCGCTGTTGGCCGGCAGGATCCACGCCGACGGGCAGCAGTGGCTGGCACCGCTGCTGGCGAGCGCGGCCGCCAGCCAGTCCGCACCGGCCACCCTGCGGCTCGGCATGGCGGTCACCGACTTCGCGAACCGGATCAAGCATCAGCTCAGCGACACTCCGGCGGTGGAGGACTTCCTGCTGCCGGACACTCCGGCGTACCGGCTGACCCGGGCGGACCTGGCGCAGCTGGTGGCTCCGCTGCTGGACCGGACGATCGCCTGCTGCCGGCAGATGCTGGCCGCTGTAGGGGTGCCACCGGCCAGCATCGGATCGGTGCTGCTGGTCGGCGGCGGGGCCCGGATGCCAGCCGTGGCCCAGGCGGTGCACGACGCCTTCCAGCGCCCGCTGCGTCAGGTGGAGCAGCCGGAACTGGCGACCGTGCACGGTGCCGCCCGATGGTTGCCGCGCAGCGGCCCGCGGACCATCCGGGCGTCGACGGAGACCACCGGAATGGTTCCGCTGTCGTTCGGCATCCCGGGCGGGTCCGCGCGGCTGCACCGCTGGCTGGTGGTGCCGGGTCAGCCGTATCCGGCGGGCACCCCGCTGGCCCGGGTCCGGCTGCCCGGCGGCGCGCTGTGGGACCTGGTGGCCGCGACACCGGGCACGCTCGACCGGCTGCTGGTGCCGCCCAGCGCCGAGGTCGCCAGCCACCAGTGGCTGGCGCTGGCCACCGGCTGAGGCGACGGGTCAGCGGGCGGTGATCAGCCGGAACAGGGTGAGCCACTGCTCCGGCCAGTGGCAGGCCAGCCGGCGAGGATCGCTCAGGCAACCGGTCTTCCAGCCGGGACGTCGATGATGCGCTGCTCGACCCGGGCGGTGTCGGCGGCGGCCAGGACGGCCACCACCTGCCGGCCGAACCGGACGTCGCAGGGGTGTCCCGGTGACCCGGCGGTGACCTGCCCGAGCAGCGCGTCGATGGCCGAGTGGAACGCCTGCCCGGTGGTCACGTCCCGGTGCGGCACCGGCACGATCCCGGGCTCGCCGAAGAACGTGACGTCGAAGGTCTTCGCCGCCACCGGGCCGTCCAGGTTGAGCGACAGCGTGCTGGTGGCCCCGCCGGTGTGTTGCAGTAGCAGGTGCACCCCGCCGGCCGGGCCGGGCATCGCGGCGACCCGGGCGACCGGGCCCAGCACCGGCAGCACCACCGACAGCGCGTGCGGGCCGATGTCCCACAGCCCGCCGTAGGTGCGCCGCCAGGGCGAGGCACCGTACGGGTTCCCGGGCTCGGAGATCGCCGCGAACAGCGCTCCCCGGGCACCGTGCCAGGCACCGTCGGCCGGGCGGGCCAGAAAGTCGATCATGGACGGGTTGAACCGGCTGGTGAAGAAGATCACCGACGCGACGTCCCGCCGGTCGACCGCCGCGACGACCCGGTCGGCGTCCGGCAGGGTCAACGCCAACGGCTTGTCCAGCAGCAGATGCCGGCCGGCGTCGGCGGCACGGACCGCGATCTCGGCCTGTACGTCGGGCGGCAGAGCGACGGCGACCGCGTCGACGTCGGCGAGCAACGCGTCCACATCCTGGTACGGTGCGACGCCGTACCGCTGCGCCAGCGCCGTGGCCTTCGCCCGGTCCCGCCCCCAGACGCCGACCAGTTCCGCGTCGGGGTGCGCGGCCAGCCCGGCCGCGTGGGTCTCGGCCGCCCAGTGCCCGGTGCCGAACAGACCAAACCGCAATGCCATTGCCACGTTTCCCTCCGTCGACCGGTGTTCAGTGTGACCGCTCAGCCCGGTCGGCGACGTAGCGGGCCTCCTCGGCGTCAACGGCGGCGGCCGCCGCCTCCTCGGCCAGCGCGGCGGCGCTCAGTTCGGCAACGTACGCCGCCTCTGCGGCACGCCGCGCGGCGGCGGCGACCACGTCGTACTCCCGGCGGGCGGCCTGGTCGCGGACGCGGTGCCGGTCGACGGCGCGGTCGGCCCGGTCCCCCGCCGTCGGGTCCGGGGGGGGGGAGGAAGGGAACACACACAACCAACCCCACCACCTCCCCCCCCTCTCTTCCTCCCCCCCCCCCCCCCCCCCAAACCCTACCC